>NZ_QSBK01000019.1:0-48253 GCF_003465685.1 Collinsella sp. AF04-24 | reverse complement strand
AGCGGGTGGTTTAAAGCTGGCCGCTGCGCGGCCAGCAGACTAAAGTCTTGAATAAATGCCCCCGATGGCGAATTACGCCATCGGGGGCACTTAAAACAGTCGTCCTAACCTCTTTCGGGACACGCCATTGCTGAATACTCCAAAAAATGCACGTCGCAAAAGGGGGTACCTGACTAAACGGCTAAATTCCCGCAAGCTCGCAGTAGCGGTCGACGTTGCTGGCAAACACCATCTCCACAGCACCCTTCTGCACGGGCTCCGCCGGAGTTTTACCCCACAGCAGATACTCACCCAAGGTCTTGGCGCCACGGTAGGCCAGGCTCACCGGGTCCTTATAGACAATATTGGTAAAGATGCCACGGCGCAAGGCCAAGGCGCTCTCGGGGAACAGGTCGTTGCCGATTACCATGACCTTGCCGGCCTTGCCGCTTGAAACAAGCGCGTCGGCGACCACCTCGGAACCAACGGCAAAAACGCTACAGATGAGCTCGGGAGCATCCGGCGCACTCAAGCGCTGCTCAAGCTCGCGCTCGAGCTGTTTGACTTGCGCATGGGCGCCGGCAAGGTCCTCAACCTGCCATGGAATATCGTGTTCGCGCAGGTAATTATGAAAGGCGCGGGCGGTCAGGTAGTGTGAATCGGTATAGGGGTCGCCCGCCAACAGGAGCACGCGGGCGTCAGCCCCAGAAGCGTGGACCAGATTTGCCGCCTGCTCTGCCATAAGACTGCCCGCCGCGGAATAGTCCGCCAGACTGGCACCCAGGCGATCGAGGTGCGGGCGGTCGCCGTCTACGAGCTCGATTGTCACGCCCGCCTCGGCAATCTGCCTCAAGAGTTCGGTCGCGCGATCATCGCCCGGAACATAGGCAAGCAGGCCATCAATCTTCTCCCCTATCTGCAGACGCTCATCAATCTGCTCGAGCGCATCGGCGTAGCCGCCCACGCCAAATTCAACGCGCTCAACCGTAATGCCCTGATCGATGACCTCCTGCTCAAAGCGGTTGCAGCCTTCCCAAAGGTAACGGAAAAAGTACGCCCCCTCGCGCGATGCGCGGGGCAGGCAAAACACCAAGTTGATATCCTTGCGGCGCAGGCTCGAAGCACTTGTGTTGCGGTGGTAGCCCATGGCCTCGGCCTTGGCATTCACCTTGGAGCGCACGGATTCGCTCACGCCGGCCTTACCCGTCAGGGCCTTGTGCACGGTATTGATGGAAACGCCAAGCTCGGCGGCTATGTCCTTCATGGTTACGCGAGCGCTCATGGGGTTACTCCGTTATAGATAAGTTGCCAATTAACAGTACAGGTAACGATACCCCAAAATGACTCTTCAACTCGCCGCGCTCTCCCCCAAATGTGCAAAGCGCCCCGCGAACGGATGCTCGCGAGGCGCTTGGGTGCCTGGACCTTTATTTGATACCGCGGCCCAAGTCTTCGGCGATTTTGTCCACGCCCTTAAGTGCGGCGCAGGTTTTTTTGTTGGAACAATGTCCCGTGCAAACGCCGCCCTGAGCGCAGTCGGCGCAGGTGCCCTTGCGATAAATGCGCACGCACACGGCGACAAACGCAATGCCGATAACAGCCAGTACAACAATATCGATAGGTGCCATAGCAAGCCTCCTCTAGTTAACCACAACTTACTTTACCCCATTCTCCACCTTCCAAAAAGGGACAGGTATATTTTGGTCGGTTTTATCTGCGGAAACGCCACATCTCCCTCACCAAAAAGCCCGAGTGTCGCTGGGACACCCGGGCTCGTGGAAAGGGGCTGATCCTTATTCGGACTTAAGCGGAAACTGCAGCGGAAGCGGTGTTGGTCTCGTCCTCGTCGGTCCAAGCGTGCTTGGGCATGGGACGGAAGATCTGGAAGAGCATCGCAACCAGCAGAACGATGGCTACAACCGTCCAAATACCAAACTGGCCAAGGACAAGCAGGTTGTAGAACTGGTTGATGAACAGGGCGATCACCCAAGCGAAGGCGCACTCGTAACCGATGGCGATCGCGGTCCACTTGCCGGAGTCCATCTGATTGCGGATAGTGCCCATGGCGGCAAAGCACGGGGCGCACAGCAGGTTGAATGCGCCAAAGGCAACGCAAGCGCCCATAGTCGGGAACATGCCGGCAAACGCGGTCCACAGGCTCGGGTCGGTCTCGGCGGCGTCGGCAACCGACAGCAGCGAGCCGGCGGTGGCGACGACGTTCTCCTTGGCGACAAGTCCAGAGACAGTCAGCGCGGTGGCCTGCCAGGTGCTAAAGCCGAGCGGGGCGAAGATCCAGGCGACCAGGTTGCCGAGCATGGCAAGCACGGAGTAGTCCATGAACTCCTCGGGGATGCCGTCCATCGCGGGCAGGAAGCCAAAGGAACCGTTATAGCTACCAAAGTTGGAGAGGAACCAAACCACAACGGTGGACGCGAAGATGACCGTGCCGGCCTTTTTGATAAAGGCCCAGCAGCGCTCCCACACGTGCAGCGCCCAAGAGCGGATCGCCGGGAAGTGGTAGGCAGGAAGCTCCATAACGAACGGCGTCGGGCGACCGGCAAAGAGCTTGGTCTTCTTGAGCATGAGGCCCGAGGCGATGACGGCAAAGACGCCCAGGAAGTAGAAGAGCGGGCTAATCCACGCGGCGGTGGTAGAAGAATCGCCGATGATGGAACCCATGAGCAGGGCAATGATCGGCAGCTTAGCGCCACAGGGAATGAACGTGGTGGTCATGACCGTCATGCGGCGGTCCTTCTCGTTCTCGATGGTCTTGGTGGCCATGACGCCGGGGACGCCGCAGCCCGAGGACACGAGCATGGGGATAAAGGACTTACCGGACAGGCCAAAGCGGCGGAACACGCGGTCCATGATGAAGGCGACGCGGGCCATATAGCCGCAGTCCTCCAGGAAAGACAGCATCACAAAGAGCAGGAACATCTGCGGGACGAAACCGAAGATGGCGCCCAGGCCGCCGACGATACCGTCACAGACCAGCGAATCGACCAGGCCGCCGTCCTCGGTACCACCCGCCACAAGGGCGTCGTGCACCACGGTGGTGATGCCGGGGACATAGGGGCCGTACTGTGCTGGGTCGACCGAGTCGGCGTTGTCGCCCGCAGCCTCAACAGCTGCGTCATAGGCGTCACGACCCTGACCGAGCACGTACCAGCCGTCGGTGCCGAAGAGCTGGTCGTTGGTGAAGTCGGTCACCGTGCCGCCCAGGGTGGAAACGGCGATGTAGTACACGCAGAACATGATGACCACAAAGATCGGCAGGCCCAGGATACGGTTGGTAACCACGCGGTCGATCTTCTCGGAGGTGCTCATCTTGGCAGGAGCCTTGGTCATGCACTCGTCGATAATGTGGGCAATCACGCCATAGCGCTCGCCGGTGATGATGGACTCGGCGTCGTCGTCGCAATCCTGCTCGCACTGGGCGACCAGCTGCTCGACGCGAGCGGCCTTCTCCTTGGTGAGGTTGATGAGCTTGCAGGCGTCCGCGTCGCGCTCAAACAGCTTGACAGCGTAGTAGCGACGCTTGTTGGCGGGAACGCTCGCCGGCAGGTTGTTCTCGATGTGGTCCAGAACGTCCTCGATGGAGGAATCGAACTTGTGCTCCGGCACCTGGCCCTTGGAAGCAGCGGACTTCTTGACCTGCTCGAACAGCTCGTTGATGCCCTTGTTCTTAAGGGCCGAGATCATCATGACCGGGCAGCCGAGCTTCTTGGAGAGCTTGTCCGTGTCGATCTTGTCGCCGTTCTTCTCGACCAAGTCGGCCATGTTAAGGGCGACGACCACGGGCAGGCCGGTCTCGATAACCTGAAGCGCTAGGTACAGGTTGCGCTCGAGGTTGGTGGCGTCGACCACCTGGACGACGACATCGGGCTCGCCGCTCATGAGGTAATCGCGCGAGCACTGCTCCTCGGGGCTATAGGGGGAAAGCGAGTAGATGCCGGGGAGGTCCGTGATGGTAACGTTCTTGTCGCTCAGGAGCTTGGCTTCCTTTTTCTCAACCGTGACACCGGGCCAGTTGCCAACGTAGCCGTTGGCGCCGGTGATCAGGTTGAAAAGCGTGGTCTTGCCGCAGTTGGGGTTACCCGCCAGCGCGACATGGATCTGAGAATCCGCCATTCAATCCTTCTTCCTTGTGTGCCTGCGCTGCTTTCTCCGCGCGGGCTGGATAATGTGCTTCAACGTTGCAAGTTTAAGTTAGAAAAACCTAACTTTATCTGCAGAAATATGTGCCGCCGGCCCTTACTGGACCTCGACGACGGCAGCCTCCTCCTTGCGGATGGAGAGCTCGTAGCCACGCACGTTGATCTCGACCGGATCACCGAGCGGTGCAACTTTCACGACCTTGAACGAAGTGCCCTTGATGAGCCCCAGGTCCATAAGGTGGCGGCGAAGCGCACCCTCACCGTGAAGCTTGACGATGGTGGAGCTCTCGCCCACCTTAACGTCACCCAACGTCTTCATTTACTTGTCCCCCTTTCAGCTTTTTGCGAAATGCTGCGAACTAACCGACGGTCATGATGTGCATGGCAACCTTGGAATCGATACCAAAGCGTGCACCCAGCACCGTGACGATGATATTGGCGCCACTCGAGCTCACCACGTGGATCTCGTTGCCCTCGACAAAGCCGAGGTCCTTGAGATGGTGCTTCATATCCTCATTGCCCTTTACGCGAGACACGCGCACGGTTTCGCCCGCTTTTACCATCGAAAGCGGCATAGCCGGCATCTGCGGTCCGCAAGACATGAGTGAGCTCCTAACGTCAGTTCGTCCTCAACATCGACGCAGCAAAAGTTAACCACGTCTATGTTCGCTATAGTAAACTAGCACGTGGTTAACTTTTTGGAAAGGGTCCCCATTTAGATTTCGAAAAAGTTTCCTATACGAAACAAAAAGGCGCGGCAAAGAGCTGTCCTTTGCCGCGCCCTGTCATGCTTAGAGCGAGAGGTTTCTGATCGATGTGACGCAGGAAGCCTCGTCTACGCCCGAAACGCGGAAGATGATGTCCTCGCCGCACTCGCCGTAGAGAGCCATGAGCCCCATTACATCGCGGCCGTCGGTATGGCGATCGCCGATACTGACCGATACGTTGCTACGATGCTTGGCAATGATGTCGTAAAGCAGCGCAACCGGGCGGGCATGCAGTCCCAACGGATCTTTAATCGTCTTTGTAAACTCGACCATGTCCCCTCCCGCGGCATCGCACATTCGGCCGGCAAACCCAGCCACGTGGTAGTTATTGTAGCGTTAGATGCTTGTCGAGAGCTCCTCTGAACACCTCGTGGGCAAAAAGTGGCAAATATGAGTACTGTCACCAATTTAGTAGCAGCAAAATCGAGAGCAAATTGCCTCCTTTGAGCGATTCGAAGAGGTTGAAAGCCGTCAAACGCCCTTTAAAGGGGGTTATATAAATTGATTTTGAGCCCGTTTTTGCTCAGAACAGGCCGAAAAATATGACACCTCTTTTGCAACAGTACTCATATTTGGCATTTTTTGACCACGGGGTCCAAAACCATGCCCCAAAACACAAAAGGAGGGGCCTCGTAAGGCCCCTCCTTAGGAAAGGGAATCGATTTATTCCACAGCTGTAGATTAATCCTAGCCGCTACTCCATCATGTCGAGGACGGAAGGGCGCAGCTCGCTCTCGGCGGCCTCGGGATCGGTCTCGCGCAGGCGGTTGATATAGCGGTTGTACCACATCACGGCAAGGCCCAGGAAGACAACCACACCGCCAACGTTGTAGACCAGCGTCAGCCACAGCGGCTGATCGAGCGGGATGGTGCCGCAGACAAGCACAAAGCAGAAGACCACAAGCAGGAATGCGGCAACGACCAGACCAAAGCTGCGCGAGCCCATGCGGAAGTCACGGGGAGCGGCGTCGAAGTTCTTGCGCAGCATAAAGTAGGCAAGCAGGATCAGCAGCGGCGGGAGCAGAGCAGTGGCAGCCGTCATGTTGGTGACGATCATGAGCAGGTCGTCGAGGTTACCAGATCCCAAGGCCGGGATGATCAGGATGGGGACGACGATGGCGAACTGCAGCCAAGCGGCGCGGGCGGGAATGCCGTGCTCGTTGAGCTCGACGATCTTGCTACCAAAGACGCCCTTGGGGATCTCGGTGAAGAAGACCTTGATGGGAGCAGAGGTCCACATCATGAGGGAGCCCAGCGTGGCAGCGAGAAGGATCAGGCCAATGACGCGCGTGGACACTTCCATGGGAATGCCAAAGTGGGCAAAGACAGCGCCGAATACGTCGAAGATACCGGTGGAGATGGCAACACCGCCCTCGGGAATGAACAGGTTGACCAGCAGCGAAGCACCTGCGTACAGAAGGCCGATGGTCAGGCCGGCGATAACGACGGTGCGCACGAAGGCCTTGACGCCGCCCTTAAGGTCGTTAAGGAACACGCCGACAGACTCAGCGCCGCCAACGCCCTGGATGATCCAGGCAAGCGTACCGAAGAAGCCCCACATAGTTGCGAAGTTGCTCATGTCGGGAGCCATGTTAGCGGGGGTAGGAGCCGTAGCGAACTCGACGCCGCCAAAGGCAGCAGCCAGGGACAGCAAGATGAACACGGCAGTCAGGCCGAGAGCCGCGGTCGAGCCGAAGGAGGAAATGGAGCCGATCCACTTAGCGCCCTTGGTCGAAACCCACGTGGCGATAGCAAAGACGACGATCTCGATAATGGTGATCCACAGCTGCGAGAGCTCGGCATTGGCACCAAAGAACACGTAGCTCGCGTAAATGATGACGTTGGGCAGGACGGACGCAAAGTAGAACAGGTTAACGAACCAGTAGCTAAATGCCGTCAGGAACGCCCAGCGACCACCCATCGAGGTCTTAACCCATGCGTACACGCCAGACTCGGAGTCCCTGTTGAGGCCGACGAACTCAGCGGTAACCAGGGTATAGGGGACAAAGTACAAAAGCGTGGCGAAGAAGAACGACGGCGCAGCTGCCAAGCCGATGGCCGCGTTGTTGTTGATGATGTTCTTGATACCGAACACGGCGGCGACCGTCATGCCCAGCAGAGCGAACGAACCGATCGTTCCTCGTTTTTCAGAGCTCATAAGCCCTCCCAATCATCCGTTATATCTCATCTAAAACCGTCCGGACTGCAAGCGCAATCGTGGACGACGCACCTGCTAAGGGGAATGGGGAAAAGGGAGTCAACAAAGCCATCCCCCTTAACGGCGCGAAGCAAACGTCCAAACGGACGAATACTACTTGTTGGGGAAGGAATAACCTTCAACCGTCACGTGCAGTACCACGACGCGGGGATCCGCGACATCGGCCACGACACGGTAGGCCTCGTCGATCTCGACGACGGCAACGCCGCCGGCGGGAATCGTCACGGTCTCCCCCGTACCCTCAAAGCGCTCGCGATCGTCGATATCGCTGTAGGCGCGCGTGCGGGTAAGATCCGTCTTGGAAGCCACCTCGACAGTCAGGTCGCCGTCGAGCGGGGCGAGCACGGCATGGTAGCGACGGTGACCGACCAGGTCGGCGGTAGCCGCCTCGTGGGCGTTCACCCACCAGTACACCAACGAGTCGCCGATGGAGTACGCCACGTCGTGCTGCAGGTCGGCAACGCCATCGAGCGCCTGACCGGTGCGCATCCACTTCTTGACAGACTTCATCTGAGCGTCGAAATCGGCGCGCGAGTTAAAGACATGCATGACTTATGCCTCCTTAATGGGTGCCAGCGCCTGAGCCAGATCGGCAGACGTCAGCGGTCGCAGGGACACCTCAAAGCTGAAGCTCTCAAAACGGGTGCGGTAGGAATCGAGTACCTCGGAACCCCAAGAGTTCGAGCCAAGGCCGAGCAGCTGGTCGTTGATGTTGACCGTGACCGTATCGCCCTTGACAAGGTCGTAGACGTGCTTGGCGTTATCGATTGCCTCGCAGCTATAGGGCCATGCCGAGAACGAGAACGGGTTGGAGGCGGCATCAGCCGGACGAGTCACCAACACGCCGTCACCGTGACTGGAGCGCAGGGCAACCCAGCGGGTACCCTCACGGTTGGCGCAGTCCTGAGGCATAACGTAGGGCGTAAACATGTCGTCGACCGTAGTGCGGTAATGACCGACCGGGTTGGCGCGCAGCGAGTCCGGATAGTTCTCGCCCGGGCCGTGGCCATACCACTCGACGGCACGATTGCAACCGGGGACCTCGAAGGAGATGCCGATGCGCGGGATGATATCCGAGTAATCGCCGTAGGGCTCGCCGGAAACCTTGAGGTCGACGCGACCGCTCGGAAGCACGGTGTAGACGAGCTCGACGCGCATGCCGAACGCGCGGACGGGAGGAGCGATACGCTGGCTCACGGTAACGACGACCGCATTGCCGTCCTGCTTCCAAGAAACCTTGCGGGTAGACGTCTGCATCACATCGATGAAGTTGTCCTTCCACAGGGAGTCATACTCCTGAGCGTGGTTGTCGACGAGCGGATGCCAAAAACCAACCTGGGGACCAGAGGCCATTACGTCGCGGCCGGATGCCTTCCACTCGCTCACGGTACCGTTGACTTTGCTGAAGGTCAGCTCGCCGTTGAGGGAGTGAATGCGGATCTCCTGCTCGGTCTCCTCGACCGTAAGCTCAGGACGAGCGGGGGCGGCGATGGCCGGCGCCGGATGGTTTGCGATGGCAAACTGGCTTGCGCCCAGCTGGAACATCGGCTCGCACCAGGCGTGAGCCGCCATGGTGTAGGCGCACACGGTCAGCAGGGTCTCGCCTACCGCGGCCTCGCGAATCACCAGTGACAGCTGGACGGATTCGCCGGGAGCCACCGCGCCGGGCATAAGCGTCTTGCGGCACACTACATCGCCGTCTACCAGGGTCTCCGCCGACAGGCAGACATCCTCGAGGGTAGTAAACCAGCGCTTGTTCGTGACGGTCAGCTCGCCCGCCTCGGTGTCATAAGCCATGCGAACCGGGCAGATGACCTGGCCATACTCAGTGAGGCCCGGGCTCGGCTGCTGCCAAGGGAACACCATGCCATCGATGCAGAAGTTGCTGTTGTTGGGGTAATCGCCGTTGTCGCCACCATACATATCGTAAGCAACGCCGTCCTCGGTCACAGCAGCCAAACCGTGGTCGCACCATTCCCAGATAAACTGGCCTTGGATGCAATCCCAGCGATCGAAGACCTCCTGGTACTCGGACAGGCCTCCGGGGCCATTGCCCATGGAGTGGCCGTACTCGCAGTTGATGCGCGGCTTGGGGAACGGATGCTCACCAAAGTCGTTCATCTGCGACACACGGGAGTACATCGTGGAAATGACGTCGACGGTATCGGCGTTGCGGTCCTCCTCGTAATGGACCGGACGATCATCGAGCTCGTGAGCCTTGGCGTACATCGCGCGGATGTTGCAGCCATAGCCGCTCTCGTTGCCCATCGACCACATAATGATGCAGGCGTGGTTGCGCTCCTGCATCACCAGGCGCTCAATGCGGTCGACGTAGGCCGCCTCCCATGCCGGGTCGTCGGTGACCAGGGCGATATTGCCGATATTCTCGAAGCCGTGACTCTCCATATCGGTCTCGGCGACCAGCATGATGCCATACTCATCGCACAGCTCGTAGAAGCGCGGGTCATTGGCATAGTGAGAGGTGCGCACCGCGTTGATGTTGTGTCGCTTCATGAGCTCCAGGTCACGGCGCATGCGATCGAGGCCCACGGCGCGGCCCTTGTGATCGTCGTGATCGTGGCGGTTGACGCCATGCATCTTAAAGTAGGTGCCGTTGAGGTAGATATGATTGCCCTCGACCGTCACCTCGGCAAGGCCCTGGCGATGCGGAACGTACTCGCTGACCTCGTCACCGTCGTAGACCTCAAACGTAAGGTCATAGAGGAAGGGGTCCTCGGGGTTCCAGAAGTGGGCATCGGCAACGCTGCACTCGGCATGGCCGTCGACACACTCGCCCGTAGCGACCACGTTCTCGCCATCGCTGAGCGTAAACACGACGCGGGTAGCGCCCTCGGCCACCGTATCGAGCGTGATCAGAGCGGCATCGCCCTCGCGGTGCGTGCGGAACCTAAAGTCGACCAGGTGCGCGGCGGGACGCTGCATAAGGTACACATCGCGGAAGATGCCCGAAGCCCACCACATGTCCTGATCCTCGATATAGCTGCCATCGCTGTACTGCAGGGCCTTGACCGCAAACAGGTTGTCGCCCTCGACGAGCGCGTCGGTCACGTCGAACTCGGCGGACAGACGCGAGCCCTTGGTCATGCCGATAAACTGGCCGTTGACGTACAGCTCGCCATAGCTCTCGATGCCGTCGAAGCGAATGATCTCGCGGGCGCCGGCAGGAACGGCGGGAAGGTTGACGATGCGCTGGTAGACGCCCGTGGGGTCGTCGGAGGGAACGAACGGCTGATCCACCGGAAACGGGAAACCCTCGTCGGTATAGGCAAGGTTGCCATAGCCGTCTACCTGCCACAGGTGCGGAACCTCCACGTGATCCCACTCAGACTTGTACGTGGAGAGCTCCTCGTTGGAGACGGCAGCAGGCCCCTCAAAGAGGCGGAACTGCCACGAGCCAGACAGCTGGACAAACCCGCGCGACAGCTCGCGGCTGTACGTAGCAGCGAGATCGGCGGTCTCATAACCCATAAAGTACGCATGGGGTGCCAGGCGGTTCCTGTGGGTGAGCGCTTGGTTTTCCCAATCGTTAATGGCGTCCATGGTGATGCTCCTTCGTCATCGTAGTGATTCTTGTGCAACCGGTTGTCCTTATCTTACGGGCGATGCAAAAAACTGTGCAACCGGTTGTCCGCTGAACGGTCGATTTGGCCGGATTAACGGTGCAACCGGTTGTACAACCGCGACACTTATGTCACCCTGAATATCGAAACTCAACGCAAAACATCGTTCTTAAGCTCGTAGGCAACCGCCACGCCCGCTGATATCTCACCCACACGAGACGTATTCGATTGCGGCTTGGTTGCAAAACGACACCTGTCACCGGATATCATGAACGCTGTTCAGGTGCACTATAGTAAGCTGTATCCGCACCAGCCCGTATCAGTGACAACATCGACCGCATTTTCCAGGAGACGCCATGACCCAGCCAGTTCGCACCGCACCTACGCTTGCCGAGGTTGCCGCAGCTGCCGGCGTGTCGCGCTCCACGGCATCGCGCGCCCTCAACGATTCGCCCCGCATTAGCGAGGAAACCAAAAAGCGCGTCCGTGCGGCGGCCAAGAAAGTCAATTTTGTCCCCAACGCTCGCGGCCGAGCGCTCGCTGTCGGGCGCACGGAAATCATCGCCGTGCTCGTGACCGAGCCCCTGAGTGAGCTCTTCAGCGACCCCACCTATAGCGAATTTTTGAGCGGCATTACCGAGGAACTGTCGGAGTCGTCCTATCTGCCCGTTATCTTGCAGGCGTCTTCTACGCATGAGCGCAACCGCGCACGCGAGCACTTTGAGCGCCGCTCGTTCGACGCCGTGATCGACGTCTCCCCTTACAAGGGCAGCGAGCTGCTCGAGGTGCTGCGCGAGCTGGGCGTACCCACCGTGTTGTGCGGCCAGCTCGAGGGCCACCCCTATCGCGATGTGTTCTCGACAGTCTACTCTGACGACGAAGAGGGTGGACGCTTTGCGGCACTCGCTATGAAAGATCGCGGGCGCAAAGATATCGTCGCCGTGTTGGGACCGCAAGACAACCCCGCTGTTGTCGACCGCCTGCGCGGCTACCGCACCGTCCTGGGCGAAGACCTCCCAGGCGCAAACGTTATCTATACCGGCTGGAACAGCGGAGACGGCTATCAGGCCATGCACCAGATCCTCGCGCGCGAGATTGCTTTCGATGGCGTGCTCTGCGGATCGGACCGTATCGCGGCTGGCGTCATCACCGCACTCAACGAGGCAGGCCTATCCGTTCCGGCGGACGTTTCTGTCGTCGGCTTCGACGATCACGAGATTGCGGCGCGCTGCGTCCCCGCACTCACGACCGTCCGCCAGCCCCTGCGCGAAGAAGGCCACATGGCCGCCAACATTGCGCTCGACATGATCAAGGGCGCCGAGCCCACCACCTCCGTGATGCACATGCAGCTCGTTCAGAGAGACTCGCTGTAGGAAACTGGGCCGGGCTTTTCGCCAGACAGTTGTTGCGGAAAGCCTGCCCCGTTTTGAGCGCTCATTCTGGGGCACAGTTTCCGTTAGACCGCTCAAGCGAAAACTGTGTCCCATTATTTTGCCGAATTCTGGGTCGCGCTTTCCCAGAGGACCCCCTTTGGGAAAGCGCGACCCGTTCTGGACGCAGATTCCGGGACGTACTTTCCGCAACGCCCGGTCATCCCATGCCCTCACAATCTCGGCGTATAAAAAACGAGGGAAGGCACGTGTCCTTCCCTCGTTACGGGCAATATGTAGCCGCTTGCCTACATCAGGCGCAGGCTGACGTCCTTGAGCTGGGCGCCGCTAACGGCACTCGGGGCGCCCGACATGAGGTCGGAGCCGCTGGCCGTCTTGGGGAACGCCATGACGTCGCGGATGGAGTCGGAACCGGTGAGCAGCATGCACACGCGGTCCAGGCCCAGAGCGAAACCGCCCATCGGGGGCGCACCAAACTTGAGCGCCTCCATGAGGAAGCCAAACTGAGACTCAGCGCGCTCTTCGGTAAAGCCCAGGAGCTTGAGCATGGACATCTGCATCTCGGCGTTGTGGATACGCATACCGCCGCCACCGGCCTCAAAGCCGTCCATGACAAAGTCGTAGGTGCAAGAACCGGCTGCCAACGGATTGGCCTCGATCTTGGCGATGTCGGTCTCGGTCGGCAGGGTGAAGGGCTGGTGCTCGGCAGCGTAAGCCTTGCGGTCCTCGTCCCAGTGGAACAGCGGGAAGTTGACGACCCACAGGAAGTCGTGGCCCTCGCGCTTGATCTCGAGCGCGTTAGCCATGTGGGAACGCATGCCGCCCAGGATCTCGTCGGAGAGCAGGCGCGGGCCGGCGGCGAACATCACAAGGTCGCCGGGCTCGACGTCCATGCGCTCGCGCAGGGCGGTCATCTCCTCGTCCGAGAAGAACTTGACGATGGGGCTGTTGATGGAGCCGTCCTCGCGGAATGCGATCCAGGCCAGGCCCTTGGCGCCAAACGTGGAAGCCACGCCGGCAAGCTTATCGATCTTGGCGCGAGCCCAGGCACCGGCGCCCTTGGCGTTGATGGCCTTAATGACAGAGCCCTCCTCGTTCGCGGCAGTCGCAAAGACCTTGAACTTAGAGTTGGCGAAGATGTCGGTCAGGTCGACCAAGTGCATGCCATAGCGGGTATCGGGCTTGTCGGAGCCATAGGTGTCCATGGCCTCCCAGTAGTTCATGCGACGCAGCGGCGTGGGCATCTCGACACCCATACGGCCGAAGGCGTCGGCCAGGACCTCTTCGAGCGCGCTCATAACGTCGTTCTGGTCCACGAAGGACATCTCGATATCGACCTGGGTGAACTCGGGCTGACGGTCGGCACGCAGGTCCTCGTCGCGGAAGCACTTGGCAACCTGATAGTAGCGCTCGACGCCACCGACCATAAGCAGCTGCTTCAGGAGCTGCGGGGACTGCGGCAGGGCGTAGAAGTTGCCCGGCTGAATACGGCTGGGAACGATGAAGTCGCGAGCGCCCTCGGGCGTGGACTTAAACAGGGAGGGCGTCTCGACCTCCATGAACTCACGGTTGTGCAGCGCCTCGCGAATGGCAAAGGTAAAGTCGGAGCGCAGCTTGAGGTTGGCCATCATCTCGGGACGACGAAGGTCCAGATAGCGATAGCGCAGACGGGTGTCCTCGCTGGTCTCGATGCCGTCCTCAATCTGGAACGGCGGGGTGACGGATGTGTTGAGCACCTCGGCGTGGTCGGTGAGGACCTCGATCTCGCCGGTCGCGAGCTTGGTGTTGGTGGTCTCCTCGCCACGGGCGCGCACGACGCCGTGAATCTTGATGGGCCACTCGGGACGCATGGTCTCGGCGATCTTAAAGGCATCGCCGTCGGAGTGCTCGGGGTCGAAGGTGAGCTGCGTGATGCCCTCACGGTCGCGAAGGTCGCAGAAGATAAGGCCGCCGTGGTCGCGGCGACGGCTCACCCAACCGGTGAGGGTGACCTCTTCGCCCACGTTCTCGCGGCGAAGCTCGCCGCAGGTACGGGTGTGCATGGAATGCTCGTCGATGGGACGGGTCTGGCTCATACCAGTGATCCTCCTTTATGGATCTGTGCCGCCCCGTGTCGTTCCGGGCGGCGTCGTACAGATTTGCCCGGCCTGCGTAAACCGCGCAGCCAGACATGACGTTCTATCTTATCGCACCTGTGTCGATGTGCCGCGGAAAAGTAGCTCCTGCCCAAAGACTTGACGGAGACGAAACAATTGACACGCCGCGGCACCCGCCCGCACTCGTCACGTGCGACAATATGCCCCAATAAAACAGCACTCGGAAAGGCCCGCCATGACTGCACGCCTCATCATTATGGATATCGACTCCACGCTCATCAACCAGGAGGTCATCGACCTGTTGGGCGAAGAGGCCGGCGTGGGCGAGCAGGTGGCACAGATCACCGAACGCGCCATGCGCGGCGAGCTTGACTTTAAGCAGGCGCTCGAGGAGCGCGTGGGGCTGCTCGCCGGCCTGGACGAGAGCGTGTTCGAGCGCACCTTTGAGCGCGTGACATTTACCCCCGGCGCGTTGGAGCTTGTGCGCTCGGCGCACAGCAAGGGCTGGAAGGTCGGCGTGGTGAGCGGCGGCTTTCACGAGGTCGCCGACAAGATCGTGGCTGCCACGGGCATCGATTTTTGCCTGGCCAATCGTCTGGAGGTCGTGGACGGCAAGCTCACCGGTAAGTTGGCTGCCGACATTGTGACCAAGGAGTCCAAGCTCATCCAGCTGCTGGACTGGGCAGTTGAGTGCGGCGTCGATATGGCACACACCGTGGCAATCGGCGACGGGGCAAACGACATCCCCATGATCCAGGCCGCAGGCACGGGCATCGCGTTTTGCGCCAAGCCCAAGACGCGCGAGGCCGCCCCGTTTACCATCGACGAGCGCAACCTGATGCTCGCCATGGACATCATCCTGCGCGACTAGTCGATCCGTCTAACAATTGAATCAGTCTGTCCTATAGTTTCCGAACAATTTTGTCTTAGTGTTCGGAAATATACCCTTTGAGTGCTAGACTTTGCGCCGTCGAAGGGAACATATATGGATAAGCGAGATCTTGAGCAATTGCTGAGCGATGTTGCCGGCGGAGCAGTCACCCCTGCCGACGCCCTCACGCGCATCCAGACGGCTCCGACCGCCGATTTGGGCTTTGCGCAGCTCGATCTTTCGCGCGGGGTGCGCCAGGGAGCCGGCGAGGTTGTCTACGGGGCCGGTAAAACCGCCGATCAGATTGCCGCCATTATCGAAGCACTGCGCGATGCCGGCCAGGAGCGCATCCTGGTCACGCGCCTGGATGCCGAAAAAGCCGCGCGCACCGCTGAGCTTCTTGGCAACGGCATCGACCTGGGATATGTCCCGGACGCACAGCTCGCCCTCGTGGGCGGCAAGCCCTTCCCTACCGGCAACGGACGCATCGTCGTCGCCTGCGCCGGCACGTGCGACCTGCCCGTCGCCGAAGAAGCCGCGTTGACGGCCGAGTTCTATGGCAACGAGGTCGACCGCCTCTACGACGTGGGTGTCGCCGGCCTGCACCGTCTGCTCGCGCATGCCGAGGAACTTGCCCAGGCACAGGTGGTCATCGCCATTGCCGGCATGGAGGGCGCACTGGCGAGCGTTGTCGGCGGCCTGGTAAGCTGTCCGGTCATAGCCGTTCCCACCAGCGTGGGTTACGGCGCGAGCTTTGGTGGCGTAGCCGCGCTGCTCGCCATGCTCAACTCCTGCGCCAGCGGCGTTTCGGTCGTCAACATCGACAACGGCTTTGGTGCCGCCTACCAGGCAAGTCTTATCAATCATCTGAGCGCCGGCACGCCCTGCGCCCGTTAAGGAGCATTCCATGTCCAATCATCAGCACACGCTTATCATCGACGGCACCTCGGGCATCAGCGGCGATATGACCGTCGCGGCCTTGCTCGACCTAGGCGCCAGCGAGGAGCACCTGCGCGAGCAGCTCGCCACGCTGCCGGTCGACGGCTTTACGATCGCCGTCGCGCACGTAAGCAAGCATGGCATCGACGCCTGCGATTTCGACGTCCAGCTTGCAGAGGAGCTCGAGAACCACGATCACGATATGGTCTGGCTCTACGGCAACGAAGCAGCTGCCGAGCACACGCACGAGCATGAGCACCACCATCATGATCATGGCGAGCACGAACACGAGCACTGCCACGAGCATGACCACGACCACGAGGGTCACCATCACGCCCACGGCCATCACCACCGTTCTTTGGCGGACGTCACCGCCATCATCGATGGCTCGCAGCTAAGCGATGGCGCCAAGCGTCGCGCGCTCGCCATCTTTACCGCGCTCGCCGCCGCCGAGGCCAAGGCCCACGGCAAAACGACCGAGACCGTCATGTTCCACGAGGTGGGCGCCATCGACTCCATCGTCGACGTCTGCTCTGTCGCCATCTGCCTCGATGACCTAGGTATTGAGGACATCGTGGTCGAGTCGCTCTCCGAGGGTCACGGCACCATCCGCTGTGCCCACGGCCTTATGCCCATTCCTGTCCCCGCTGTCGTCAACCTGTGCCAAGCGGGCAATATCGCCCTCACGCCCGCACCGGTCGCCGGTGAGCTCGTGACGCCCACGGGCGCCGCCATCGTCGCCGCACTGCGCACGTCCGAGCACCTGCCGGCCCGCTACCGCATCGAGGCCGTCGGCTACGGCGCCGGTAAGCGCCCCTACGAGGGCTGCTCCGGCACGCTCCGCTGTCTGCTCGTTCACGCGGACGCATAGCCATGGATGCCCGCAAGGCCAAAAGCCGTGCCGCGATCGTCGCGGCGTTCTCCGAGCTCCTGCGCGAGGAGGACTACAGCAAGATCACCGTCGGCGACATCATCGCGCGCGCCCACGTAGGCCGCGCGACATTCTACGGCCTCTTCAAGAGCAAAGATGACCTACTGTCCGAACTCGTGAGCGACATCTGCACCCACGCCCTCGACGATGATGGCACGCCGCTCGATGATCCGCTCGTACAAGTCGAGCATATCCTCAACAACCTCTGGGAACGCCGCCAGGGCGTTCGAGCCCTCGTAGCCGGCGCCGGCTCACGCGTCTTCGCCGACTGCTTACGCAAGACCATCATGTCACGAGCAGCCGAAACCGTCCCCACCGACCCAAACGGCCCCGCCGCCACCATGGACCGAAGCTTCCTCCTCCACCACATAGCCTCAAGCTTCGTAGGAATGGTCCAATGGTGGGCCTGGCACAACTTCCAAGCCAACAAATCCAACGTAGCCAAAGACTACCTCTCAGCCATACAGCCCCTCTTCAGCTAAGTAAGAAGCTCATCCCAAAGCATCACCCCAACCTAGGGCGCCACGCATCCCAAAGTGTCACTCGCACCTCAAAGCGCCTAACAACAAAGTGCCCACCACATCCAAATTCAGATATATATGTTGGTTGCTTGTTCGAACGCAACTGGATTCCCGCAGGGTCCGGCATAGGTTAACTTTCCGCCGCACTCCGCAGGACGCAAGAAGCTCCCGCCGCACGAAGTGCGCAGCGGGAGCTTCTTGCATGTCCGAGGACGCGGCGGAAAGATAACCTATGCCGGACCCGGGCGTTATATCAATTGTCTTGGACTAGAACATGCCCAAGAAACCATGCACAAACAGCGCGGCCAGAGCGGCACCGACAAACGGAGCGATGCCAGGAACAAGCAGGCCGTACTTCCAGTTGTTGTCAGCCTTGTTCTTGATCGGCAGCACCTGATAGGCCATGCGAGGACCAAGGTCACGAGCCTGGTTCATGGCGAAGCCGGTGATGCCGCCCATGCCCATGCCAACAGCCCAAACGATCAGACCGACGCAGATGGCGAGCATCAGAACGTTCTCGCCGGCGCGGCTAGCGGCAGCAAGGATGGCACTGATGAACACAAAGGTGCAGATAGCCTCGCAGAAGAAGTTACGAGCATAGTTCGTGCCCTCGGTGGTGGGGTTGGTCGAGAAGATGTTGCGCTGGGCAATGGGGTCGACGACGCCCTCGGAAGCCTTGAACTCATCGGCATACATAAACCAAGCGATCACGGCACCCACAAAGCCGCCGAGCATATCGGCAAGCATGAAGGGGATGCAGTTGCCCCACGGCACCAGGCCGACAATGCACTGGGCAAGCACCATGGCGGGGTTCATGCACACAGCGCCACCAAAGACAAACAGGCAGACCGAGATGCCAAAGGACCAGGTGGTGATGGCAAACATATGGCCGGAGCCCTGATACTTGGTGCCCTTGAGCACGGTATCGCAGTGAACGCCCACGCCAAAGACGATCATGAGGGCCGTTGCGCCGAATTCGCAGAGGAGTTTGGTAAGCATAAAACCTTATCTTTCTTGTCGGTTATAAACGATTCGTTTAAGCCGCGCACTAGTGCTGTGCGACAACAACACCCAGGCCATCGGGGATGACGGCGACCTTGGCATCGGCACCCTTCATCTCAAAGGCGAGCTTGAGCGCTTCCTCGATAGTGTTGACCGGCGTCATGTGCATATCCTTGAGCATCTGGTGATCGCACAGGTCGGTGACCATGATCACAGGGTGATGCGCCAGGATGCGGGCAAAGATCTGGCTCGTCCACTGATCGGGCAGGGTCTCGTCCTTAGGACGATCGATGCAGGCGCGCTCAAACTCTGCCGGATCGTTGTCGGCGATGTTGTGATAGAAGCCCTCGCCGCCGTGACCGTCGGCACAACCGGCGACGTCGATGATCACACCGCCCTCGGGAAGCGTGGCCTCGGCAGCGCACATGCCCTTCACAGCCTGATAGATGTTCTGATCGAGGGGGTAGCCGCCGTTAGTGGTAATGGCGATCTCGCACTCGACGGGCTCAACGCCGGCAAGGCTCTTCACGAACTCGCAGCCAGCCTCGTGCGCCTTGTGGATGTCGCCGGCAAAGGAGCCAATGACCTCGTGCTTGCCGTTGAGCACCACGTTGAGCACAAAGGCAAGGTGAGCCATCTCGGCGGCGGCAAACATGTCCTCGCTCACGTGGTTGTGGCACAGGTTGCCGGCACGCGAATGGGAGTCGTTCACAAACTGACCGTTGTGGTTGTACATGATGGTCTTATAGCTGGCGATGCCGGGCAGGACAGACTTTCGGCTGCCAGAGAAGCCGGCAAAGAAGTGCGGCTCAATGAAGCCCTCGGCAAGCAGCAGATCGCAATCGGCCGCAATCTTGTTGATGATGCACTCGCCACCAGAAGGCAGGGTGCCGATCTTTTTCATCATGCTGTCGTCAGTCGCGACGTGCATAACGATTTCTTCGTTGGCAACGATCTCCTCGCCGTACTTGTTGACGAGCTCCTCGTGCGTCGACGGACGATGCATACCCGTAGCAACCAGAATGCGCACGCGAGCCTCAGGCGCAGCGGAGTGGATGTGATGCAGCAGAATAGGCATCGTCACACGCGAGGGAACGGGACGCGTATGATCTGAGCTAATGATGACAATATCCTTCTTGCCAGCACAAAGCTCCTCGAGCGAAGGCGAGCCGTAAGGGTTGGCAAGCGACTCCTCCACCAGCTCTTCCTGCGATTTCGTGGTCTTAAACTCGTTTTGATGACCTTCCATCACACCCGCGAAGTTCTTATCCTCGAGTTCCAGATGCAACGTCTTGTGGTCAAACGGCAGTTCACATTCAAACAATGACGAGCGCCCTCTTCCTTTCAACTGACACACTAGATAAACCGTTGGAAGGATACGCCGCTCACCGAAAAACACCACCGTCCACCGACTCATTAACACAACGTTCATATTTGACCCACAACAAAACAACCGCGATCCCAAACGGGACCGCGGCCGCTACAGTCATAAGTCGAGAAGCGCCACATGCATCTCAAACCCGATCGATAAGACGCGTGGCGCGAAGCGCCAAACGCGCCGCCGGGACAAACCCCATCCAAAACGCGCGAAGCGCACCATTATTCCCCCAGCCAGTAATCCGCCGAAGACCGGACATCGCAGGGGCCGCCGTATGTTTGCTTTCCGGCGCACTCCGCAGGACGCAAGAAGCCCTCGCCGCACAAAGTGCGCAGCGAGGGCTTCTTGCATGTCCGAGGACGCGCCGGAAAGCAAACATACGGCGGCCCCGGACAGCGACTACAGGGCTATCGATTACCCCGTGTTTTGCAAACCTGCCGAGACGCCGGTCACAGTCGAAAGAATCAGGCTCATGTACTCGGCCTTCTTCTCCTCTGCCATCTCGTCCTGGTTCATACGAACCTCGCGAAGGGCGCGGACCTGGGCGATGGACAGTGCGTCGACGTAGGGGTTACGGACGCGTACGGCGCAGCCGAGCACGCGGCGGCGCTGCAGCGGCCACTCGTCACCGACGATGGCAAGGACCCACTTACGCGTGAGCTGCATCTCGGTGAAGACCTTCTTGGACAGATCCTGGCGATCGCCCAGGTGCAGATACATCTTGGCGATGCGCTGGTCAGTCTTGGCGATCGACATCTCGATGTTGTCGATAAAGGTGCGGAAGAACGGCCACTCCTGGTAGGCAGCCTTAAGCTGGTCCAGATCGCCAAACTGCTCGCAGGCGGTACCCAGGCCGTACCAAGCGGCCAGATTGATGCGCGCCTGGCTCCAGCTGAAGATCCACGGAATGGTACGCAGGTCGTCGAGCGACTTGGCACCCAAGCCGCGCTTGGCGGGACGCGAGCCGATCGGCAGCAGACCGACCTCGGTCAGCGGCGTCACGGTCGAGAACCACGGTGTAAAGTCCTCGGTGTTCAGCAGGTCCAGATAGCGCTCGTGGCTTGCGGCGTTGAGCTTCTCGGCCATATCCCAGAACTTCTGCGTGGTCTCGGTGTTGGTCTTCTCGACACTCGGGGCCGACTGCAAAAGCGTTGCGGCGGCAACGGACTCAACATGGCGCTGAGCCAGCGTGCGGTTGCCGTAACGGGCAAAGATGACCTCGCCCTGCTCGGTGAGCTTAAAGAAGCAGTTGACCGAACCCTTGGGCTGCGCCAGCACGGCCTTATTGGCCGGGCCGCCGCCACGGCCCACGGCACCGCCGCGACCGTGCATGAGCACCAGGTCGATATCGTTCTTCTCGGCCCACTTGGCAATACGCTCCTGTGCGGAGTGCAGCGCGAGCATAGCCGTGGTAGGACCGGCATCCTTGGAGGAGTCGGAATAGCCCAGCATGACCTCCATGCGTCGGTTCGTCTGGGCAAGGCGCTTTTGCACCACGGGCAGCGTGAGCATCTGGTCGAGCACGTCGACACAGCCCTCGAGGTCCTCAAGCTGCTCGAACAGCGGAATCACGTCGAGCTCGGGGACATCCTCCTCGTGTGCAAAGGACAGGTGGGCAAGCTCAAAGACGTCGGCCACATGCTGGGCGCTCTTGGTGAACGAGATGATGTAGCGGTGCGCCATCTTCTTGCCGTAGCGCTTTTGGATGGAACCGATGGCACGGAAGGTATCGATGACCTCGCGCGTCATGGGCTGCAGGTCGCCATGGATACCGTTCTCGTGGATATCCTTGAGGGCGCGGGCATGCACCACGGAGTGCTGACGGAACTCCATCTCGACCATATGGAAGCCGAAGGACTCGACCTGCCAGATGATGGTCTGGACCGGGCCGTAGGCAGCACGGACGGCACCGCAGGCGGCCAGGGAGCGCTGAACGACACGCAAGTCATCCAGGAACTCATCGGCGCTGTGATACATGGTGTCGGTGATGCGACGAACGGTGGCGTTCAGACGATCTGCCATGACGAGCATGACGGCGCGATGCGGCTCGTGCTCGGAGATCAACTCGGCGCGGGCCGTGTACCGAGGGCTCATCTCGACCTGATGGTTCCACAGGTTGATGAGTTCAGCAGAAGGCTTGCTGTAGGTGGCCTCGAGCGTGAGGTTGCGGCCGATGCGGCGGCACTTGTCCTCGAGCTTGAGCACCATGTGAGTGAAGTACTTGGCGGCGACCTCACGGCTCACCTTGGCGGTGACGTTGGGGTTACCGTCGCGGTCGGAACCGATCCAGCTGCCGGGATGGAAGAACGCCGGGCACAGCGGCGGCACGGTACCGGCCTTGTCGCCCAGCACCCAGTCGTCAAAGCGACGATAGATGACGGGGATGACGTCGAACAGCGTGTTATCGAAGATGTCGATGATGGTATCGGCTTCCTCGACCGGCGTGGGCTTCTTGAGCGCGATGGGGCTCGTACGCACCAGGGCGTCGATCTCCTGCAGCATATGGCGCTCGTTCTCCACCAGGTCGGAGCCGCCCAGACGCGGACGCTCCTCCAGCAGATTGGAGATACGGCGAATCTTGCCCTCGACGGCCTTGCGACGGGCCTCGGTGGGATGTGCGGTAAAGACAGGGTGGAACTCGAGCTTGCCGAGCAGCTCGTTGGCGCCCTCGACACCCATCTCGTTTACCAACTGGTGATAGGCGACGGTGAGCTCGTTGGCGGGATCGACCTCGGTATCGGTCGATGCGCCGGCCTCGCGCTCGCGCAGCTGCGCCACACGGTAGTTCTCCTCCGACAGGTTTGCCAGATGGAAGAAGCTCGTAAAGGCGCGGACGATAACCTGCTGCTTATCGAGCGGCAGACTGTCGATCAGATCAACGACCTCGCGAAACGCCACGGCGGTGGGCTCGTCGGCAGTGGGCACGCCCTGCTCGTCGACGGACTCGTCGGCAGCACGGGTGCCGGGGTTTCCGGCGTTGGCCACAATCTCGGCTGTCAAAATCTTGTCGAACAGGTCCGCGATCTCGGGATCATACTCGCTAAGCACACGGCGCTCCAGGCGCAAGAACAGCGCCAGATTGTCGCGCAGCTCCTCGGGGATCTCGATCTCAGCGAGACGCTCCTTGGATTCGGCATTCGAGCCGATTCGGTTAACGAGGCGGTTGACCACGGCAGCGACGCGCGCCGCGGCTTCGGGTACAGACTGGTTGCTTAGGTTCTCAGCCACGTTTCCTCCCATTCCTCCTTCTATGCACGTAACATGCGGTATTCATTATAGGCGCTTGCGAAATACTTTCGACACTGATTGCGCTTTACCACACAAAAGTATTTTCTGCATTGCAAGGGTTTTTGCTCTAAATGGTCGTATTTCTCGGTGGACGGCATACACAAACGGGGGCATTCCGCATAAATGCGAAACACCCCCGTAACAATCGCTCGCAATGGACGAGACACTCAAGCGGACCCGCAGCTCAAAATGATGCGCTACAGGCGCTCGCGAACCGCCTCGACGACGTTGGCCAGATCGGCAAGGACCTCTTCATGGCTCTCCATGTCGCGCACCTTGACCTTGCCGGCGGCAAGCTCGTCGCCACCCAGGACCAAAATGAGCTTGGCGCCAACCTTGTCGGCCTGCTTAAACTGAGCTTTGAGCGAACGACCCTGGTAGTCGGCCTCGGTCACGATGCCAGCGGCGCGAAGCTCCTGCGTGATGGCAAAGACGTTCTGGCGCAGCTCCTTGCCGGCGTTGGCGACGTAGACGCACGGGGCCTCCTCGGCACCCAAGTCGTTACCAAAGGCCTGCAGGGCCAGCAGGGCGCGCTCAAAACCGACAGCGAAGCCGACGCCCGCCGTGGGCTTGCCACCCTCGAGCTCGACCAGACCGTCATAGCGACCGCCGCCACCAATGGAGCCGACACCGGCGCCGGGAGCCTCGACCTCAAAGACGGTACGGGTGTAGTAGTCCAGACCACGCACCAGTGTGGGATCCTCGACATACTCGATACCGGCGGCATCCAGATAGCGCTTGACCTGCTCGTAGTGCTCGCGGCACTCGTCGCACAGGTTGTCGCCCATCAGCGGCGCGTCGGCCATGATCTCGCGGCAGTGGTCGTTCTTGCAGTCGAAGGCACGCAGCGGGTTGAGCTCGGCGCGCTCGCGGCACTCGTCACACATCTCGTCAGCGTGATCGAGGATAAACTGCTTGACCTGCTCGCGGTAAGCCGGACGGCACTGAGCGTCGCCCATCGAGTTAATGAGCAGACGGAGTTTGGAAAGATCGAAGCCCAGGCGCTTGTAAAACTCCATGAGCATGATGATGCACTCGGCGTCTGCCGCCGGATCGGGAGCGCCGAGCCACTCGATACCCACCTGGTGGAACTGACGCAGGCGGCCCTTCTGGGGACGCTCGCCGCGGAACATGGCCTCGGCGTAGTAAGCCTTAAACGGCGTGGAGCCCTGGGGCACCAGGTTGTTCTCCACGACTGCGCGCACCACACCGGCCGTGCCCTCGGGACGAAGCGCCAGGCGCTGCTTGGGCTTGAGTTTTGTGTCGGTGCCCTCGGTAAAGACGCGCTCCAGGTTGGCGCCGCTAAAGACGCGGAACATCTCCTTGCGCACGACGTCGGTCGACTGGCCGATGCCGTGGACAAAGACGTCCACCTGCTCGATCGCGGGCGTCTCGATGGGTTTAAAACCAAACGGCTCGAACACGCCGGCAGCGATCTGCTGCATCTTTTGCCAAGCGCGCATCTCGGCGCCGATAAGGTCGCGGGTTCCCTCCGCCTTCTGTGCCTGCATGGGCAAACACCTTTCTTTTGTATCGCGTCATAGGTAGTGGACATTATACGGCACAAACACAAACAGCGGCGGCGCGTCTGACCGAACGAGGGTATGGGGACTCGTTCGGCCAGACACGCCGCCGCGGTAGCCACGGACGAAGCGGACAAGCGGCAATGCGCTTTGGCCTATCTACTCCCCCGCCACGCTTGCGCGCAGCTTGGCGGCGATGGGCTCGGATGCCAGCAGGAACACGAGCATGACCACGGAGCACGCCAGGCACACGATCCAGGTGCTCGCAAAGGAGCCCGTGGCATCGAACAGCACGCCCGAGACAATGGCGCCCACGGTGCCGCCGACCATCTCGAGCGAGGTAATGGTGCCCGTGACCTTACCCAGGTCGGCCATGCCAAACTGCTTAGACGCAGCGATCGTGGGCGTTGGAGATGGTGTACTGCGCAAGGGAAATGCCCAGGTCGCTGACGATCAACGGCTGGAACAGGCTCATGCAGTTGACGAAAATCGTGTAGCACGTGGCCATGATCACGAAGCCAGAGGCCACCACGAGCCAGCCGGGGAAGAGCTTACGTTGCTGAGACATGCTGTTCCTTTTTTAAACAAACGAGTAGCAAGATTGGGTGCTACCAGTGGTCGGCGATGTAGCCCAAAGCGACGGCGGCATAAGCCGCGGCGCCAAGGGGAAGCTCGGCATCGCTAAAACGTGCCTTGGGATGATGCTGAGCAAAATGCTCGTCCGTATCAGTCACGGCAGCGCCCACGGTAAAGTACGCACTCGGGATCTCGCTCGAGATCAACGCGAAGTCCTCGCTCGCCATGGCGTGGAACAGCGGCAGGAAGGCGGACTTGGGCAGCACCGCGCCCACGTAGCCAAGCGACGCCTGCGTCATGCCGTCGTCGAGTACCAGCGGCGGAACATCCGAAAGCGTCTCGATAGTCGCCGGCGTGCGATACGTTGCGGCCACACCGTTGACGACCTCGGCGATGCGGGTCTTGAGGTGCTCCATGAGCTCGACGTCGAAGCCGCGCAACGTTCCCTCGAGCACGCAGGTGTCGGGGATGACGTTGGCCGCCAAGCCGCCAGCGAACTTACCCACGGTAAGCGCGACCTCCTTGGCCGCCGGCACCTCACGGGAGATAAGCTCCTGAAGCGCCAGGTGCACATGCACGCCGGCCGTGATGGGGTCGATGCAGATCTCGGGGCTCGAGCCATGGCCGCCCTTGCCCTGAAGCGTGATGCGAAAACCGTACACGCCCGAGAGCGCCGGGCTGCCGTAGAGCACCAGGCCAAGCGGCGATTGGCTGTTAACGTGCATGGCGAAGGCGGCCTGGGGACGCGGGTTCTGCAGCAGACCGTCGGCGATGGCGGCGCGGGCACCCTCAAAAGTTTCCTCGCCCGGTTGGAACAGCAACTTAATCGTGGCGTTGGCGTCGACAAGCTCGGACTCGCGGGCCTTGAGCAGGCGCGCCGCACCAAGCAGCGCCGTCGCGTGCATATCGTGTCCGCATGCGTGCATGCAGCCGTTCGTAGAGGCGAAAGGCTCGCCTGACTCTTCAGCAACAGGCAGGGCATCCATGTCGCCACGGAGCATGATGACCGTACCGGCCTGTTTGTCCGTGCACGTACCGTTACCCCGAGCAGCAGCTGCCGCGCCGGCACCGATTAGGCCAACGACACAGGTGCCGTCAACAAGCACGGCATAGGGAATATCCATCTCGTCCAGACGCGCCTGGATAAAGGCGGACGTCTGCGGAAGGTTGTTACCGAGCTCAGGCGTTTGATGGAGATCATGGCGCCATGCGGCAAGCTCGTTGGCAAACGCCTGAGCTTCTGCAACAAGACCGTCACCGATAGCGGCCTGCGCCGCCGCGGTGGCCTTGGGCGCTGATTGCGGTTGAAGATCGGACTGAGCTGGTGCCATAAATGCCCTCCAGTAACGTTTTTGCAGTAAGCACTTTGATAGCGTAAAGCGCAAGGTACAACTTTAAGGGCGAGGCATAAAAAATGCCGCCCCAGGAGGGCGGCGCAACAAGTTGTTTACAATTGCGGGCGCGGCTTTCGACGCAAAAAATCGAAGTGAGTCTCGCTCAAGATAATCGACAGGAAGATAAGCACAAAGCCGGCGAGCAGGCGCGAGGTGAGCGCCTCCCCCATCAGCAGCACCGAAAACAACACGCCCGAAGGCGACTCCATCGAAATGAGCAGCGAGCCCGTCGAAGCCGGGACATGCGCCAGGCCGACGTTTTGGATGAGCAGAGCCACGCATGTGCAGCCCACCGAGAGAAACGCCATCACACAGATAAAATTCGGCGTCCACACGGACAGAGGCGCCTGGGTCTCGAATAGCAGCGACGAGATCAGGCTCAGCACGCCATTGCCCACAAACATCCAAAACGTGATGACGTTGATGTCCATTTTGCGACCGTACTTGGCGGTCACCGCCATCTGGATGGCGAAGAAAACCGCGCCGCCCAGCGTAATGGCATCGCCGATGTTGAACTCGACGCTATCAAGCGCCACCAGGCCAATGCCCGCCAAGCACAGCAGTGCCGCGCCCAGATTATAGCGGGTGAGTTTTTCGCCGCTCAGAAAATAGCTCGCAAAGGGCACGAGGATGCAGTACGTACCCGTCAAAAACGCGTTCTTGCCCGCCGTGGTGTGCGCCAGACCGACCGTCTGCAGGACGTAGGCGGCCCACATAAGTGTGCCCATTCCAAGTCCGACGATAAGATTGCGGGCGTTGAGGTGCGCGATGATGCGCTTGTGGAAGATGACAAACATGACCAACGCCGCAGGCAGAAAGCGCACGTAGAGCAGTTCAAACACCGGAATGGTGTCGAGCGCGTCCTTCATAGTGGTAAAGGAGTAACCCCAGATAATCGCCACCGAAAGCAGTAGAACTTTCCAGAACAACGGCGAACGAGCACCGGCACCACGGGAGGTGCCGCCCGCACCCAGGTCCTCGCGAGCCACAGGGCCATCGGGCATCATTTCGATATTGTCAGTGACATGCTGGGGCATAGGGCATCCTCGCGCTCAATCTGGGCGTGGTGTCCGCACGCGCGTGACCGCATGCCGCCTCATGGTCAAATAAAAACAGGGCGCACCGGACCCCCGGCACGCCCCGCTACTGTAGCAACAACCAAGCAGCCCATGCAATTCACTCAACTAAAGCGTCGGAACAGAAATCCTCGATGTTCCGACGGCGTTTACGTTGCTGTATTAAATCAATTTGGTCGACTCCAGCTTTTCGATAATCCAGTCGTTGGCTTTGATGACCGGACGGCGGAAGACGACGCCCAGGGCCAGCGACGGAATCAGATAGCTCGCCAGAATACCCAGCTCAACCCAGTACTCCATATGGTAGGCGCCAGCCATGGCGGCATGCATGGCGTTGATGCCGTGAGTAAACGGCAGGAACGGATAGATCGCCTGGAACACGGGGCCGGTCATCTCGATGGGGAACGTGCCGCCCGAACCGCCGACCTGCATGACCAACAGCACGACAGCGAGCGCCTTGCCGATATCGCCAAACGAAACCGTAAGCGTGTAGACGATATTGGAGAACACGAGACTCGCGACCCAGCCCGCCAGCACAAACTGCAGCGGGTTGTCGCACTGAATGCCAAAGAACAGAATGTCGCCCGCGCACACGAGCGTTGCCTGCAGCAGGGCCAAACCGCCAAAGAACAGGTAACGGCCCAGATAGATCTCGTGCAGGCGTACGGGGATGAGCTCGTTGATGAGCTCGTCGTCGACCGAGACCTTCATCATGGCCGCCAGTACGATCGAGCCGACCCAGAGCGACAGAATCGTATAGAACGGCGCCATGGCCGAACCGTAGTTGCGGATCGGATAGACCGGCTTGCGGTCGAGCGCAACGGGGCCGGAAAGCGACACGGCCAGGCCCTCGGGGTCGTTGCCGATCATCGTCTTGATCGTCGCCAGGTCACCCGACATCAGGGCGCCGTCGAGCTCGTCCTTGAACGCGCTGATCTTGTCCGACGCCTCGCCCAGCTGATCGGAAGCCTTGTTGACCAGCTTTGCGGCCTTGGAGAGACCCTTTGCCAGCGAACCGGATGCGTCGGTCAGGCCGGCAACAGCGCTATCCAGGTCGCCCGAGATGCCGTCGAGCGAATCCAGAACGCCCGAAATAGTTTTCTTGAGCTCCTTGGCCTTGACCGAGAACGTGGAATCGTAGTCGGACTTAGCGCCCGAGATGCCCGCCTTGGCATCGGCGATGGCCTGGTCGACCTCGGCACGCGTGCTGTTGACCTCTGCCATGCTGTCGAAAAGGGACTTTGCGGTTGCCCTCAGGTCGTTGGCATTGTTACGATACTCCGTCGCGATCCTGCCCAGCGATGTAGCCACAGACTTGAGGCTGTCCTGGAGCTTTTCGTCACTCACCTGATCGGCAAAGCTGCGGAGCTGGTCGGCCGTGTCGTCGATTTCCTTGGCGCGCGATTCGAGTGCCGACGCGGCTTCGTTGAGCTGGGTCACCGTAACGTTGACATGCTGGTTTGCGGCGTCGAAAGCCTTCGCGAGCTCGGCGGACACGTTGTCAAACGAGCCCGCACTTCCGTCAATCGCGGCGTTGATGGCGTCGTTGGCGGCCTTGAGTGCTTCCTTGGAATCACTAATGCCGCTCTCGGCGTGCTCCATCAACTGCTTGGTAGATTCATCGACCTTACCCGTCTGCTGGAGCATACCGCTCGCCGACGTCAACGAATCGGAGGTCGAGCTCAAAATGCCCGCCAGCGAAGTCGCGTTGGCTTGAACGTCCTGCAGGTCCTCGACCGAATCGCCCAGTGTCGAGGACAGGTTGGCGATAAAGCTGCTGACCTGATCGGTGCTCATGTAATCGAGCAGGCTGGACACGGTCTTAAGGCCGATGGTCGTGATGGTCTTGGTAAAGGTCTCATTCACCTGGCTCTGGACGGCGCTCGAACCCTTTTCGGTCACGATCTGGGCGATGGCGTTAGCCTTCTGGTTTTCGTAGAACTCGATGTCGGCGTGCTTCACGTTGGTCGAGAAAAGCGTCATCATGTCGGCGCTAAACGTCTTGGGGATAACGACGGCGGCATAGTATGTGCCCGACTTAACGCCCTCAATCGCCTTATCGCGGTCGTTGAGGACAACCCAGTCAAAGTTCTCGTTACCGCGCAGGGTCGCCGTCACGTTTTCGCCCACGTTGATCTCGACGGGAATCAGGTCGCTCTCGTAGCCCTCATCGGTGTTGACCACTGCAATCTTAAGGTTGCCGGTATTGCCGTACGGATCCCAGCTGCCGGCGATGTTAAACCACGCGTACAGGCACGGCACGATAATGAGGCCCATCACGACGACCATGCCGATCACGGAGCGAGACACGTTTTGGACATCACGCTTAAACAGGTGCAGGATGTTCTTCATTTATGCCTCACCTCCTTTAGAGTGCTTGCCAAGCAGGGTGGTATCTCCATCATTTGTAGCTGTGCTGTCGCTGCCCTGAGATTTACGATGCGCACCAATATGCGGCAGACGGCTCGTGGGCTGTTCGCTGTCCTTGGTGCCCCGCTCGCTGGCGTTGAGACCAAACATGCGACGGGCGGCAGGGATGGCAGCCGTGTGCTCGCGCATCTCGCGGCGCAAGTCCTCGTCCGAAAGCGCCGAGATGCGCATCTGGGTGTTGAGGCTTGCACGGATGTACTCGATGTTGATGAGCCAGCCGCAGATGGCGATAACCGAAATGATCCAGATAACGAGTAGGATGATCTTGCCGTTATTGTCGATATCGAGCACCGTCGAAAGCACAAAGAGCAGAACCTGCACGCCTACCACGGCGGCAAAACCGCCCTTGATGTAGTACGGGTAGCGATGCTCAAACGCCACGGCATGATCGAGCAGCTCGCGACGGTACGAATCCGAATCGAGCATGACGCGCATGGCCGTGCGCAGCGAATAGCGCTGGCGCGGCAGGTCGTTGGACTCGCAGATCATAAGGCCCGTCGTGGAAAGCTGCTTATCAAAGAGCAGGTTGAGGTTGAGCAGCAACGGGCGCAGCTGCAGACCGATAAAGAGCGCGATGATAAGGAACACGCCCAGGATGCACAGGTTGAACAGGTAGTTGAACGAATACATGCCACCGACGGTCTCGCGCAGCAGGTTGATGCCATAGGTGAAGGGCAGCAGCGGATGCAGCCATTGGAAGAAACCTGGCATCATCTCGATGGGATACATGCCCGACGAGCCGGGGATCTGCACAATGACGAGGATGACGCCAATGGCTTTACCGATATGCTTAAAGGTGGTGGACAGCGCATAGATGATGTTGACGTAGGTGAACGAGATAGCGATGCCGCCCAGCACAAAGAGCAGCGGATTGACGCACTGAACGCCAATGACCAGATCTCCCACCGTAACGATAATGGCCTGGAACGCGCCCAGGATCACCAGCAGCAGCCAGCGGCCAAAGTAGCCCTGACGCGCCGTAAAGCTACCGATGCCCTCGCGGTCGACCTCGAGTTTATAGATAGCGATGAGCACATAGCCGCCTACCCACAGCGCCAGATTGGTGTAGAAGGGCGCGATGCCCGAGCCAAAGCTCTTGACCGGATAGATTGACTTGGACGTCAGCTCAACCGGAGATGCCATGAAATCTGCCACGTCATTGACGTCGACGTCCATGAGGTCGGCTAACTCGCCCATAGACTCAGAGGTCCGCAGCGCCGCAATGTCATTGGCGGCGGTCGCGAGCTTGTCCTGAACCTTGGCAAGGGAGGCGTCGGTTTGGGATAGCGTGGTCTTTGCCTGCTTGAGCGTGGCGTCGAGCTGCGCCAGCGTGCCGCGCGCGCTCGCTATCGTGGGGGTCATACCCGACACAATGCCGGTCAAATCGCCCGAAACGGCGGCAAAGGAGTCAAGCGCGCTCGAAGCCTTCGGAAGTGCGTTCTGACCCAGATCGGTCTGAGCCTGACCGAGGTTAGCCGTACCGGTCTGAATTGCCGCGTTGAGTGCGTTGCTCGCGTTCGAGATTGCCGTAGCGTCGTTTGCCATGGCGCTCGACTGTGCAGAAAGGCCATCCTTGATGCTCTGCAGCTTCTGGTTTTGCTCGCGAAGCGAATCGATGGTCGATACAATGCGCGCGTCAATTTCCTCGGAACCTGTCGACGTGTCATTAACGAGAATCTCCAAGTGCCCGATAACGGCCTTATTGTGATCGATCGTCGCCTGGAGAGACTCGAGCGAGTTGTCGATGCGGGTGGTCGTAGATGTGACCGTACCCGTTAGCTTGCCAATCGCAGCGTTCGCGGAGGCTGACGTCTTGGTGAGTGCAAGGCTACCTTCCGAGAGTGCCTTGGAGAGCGAGGTGATAGAGTTGCCCGCCGTGGCGCGAGCCTCGCCCAGCAGGTCGTTGCCCTGGGAGATTGCCTGCGTCAGCGACGGTGCCTGACCTTGCAAGCCGGCAAGCGCCGCATCAGCCGAGGCGATAGCGCCACTCGTCTTATCGATGGCGGCATTCATATCGCCAATCGAATCGCGCACCTCACCCAAGGTGTCGGATGCCTCGGACACCGAACTTGTCAGCGAGTCCTGAGTCTGGGTTGCCTTGTCCTTTAAATCGACACCGGCATCCTTGGCGATACTGGCAACAGTCTCGCCCACCGTGGAGACAAACTCCGAGTTGATCTGCTCCTCGATGGTGTTGGCACCGGTATCGGTGACCTTGGGCGCAATGGCGCTCTTCTTCTCATTGACGTAATAGGTGAGCTTCGGCTGATGGTAATTGCCATCGAGCATCGAGACAAGATTGTCGGAGAAGTTCTTGGGGATTACGATCGCCGCGTAGTATTCCCCGCTCTCGACGCCCTCTTTGGCATCGGCAGCCGAGTCGACGAAGGTCCAGCCCAGCTGATCGTTTTCCTTGAGCTGGTCGACCACCTTATCGCCTGCATTGAGCTCGCCCACCAAGTCATTCTGGGTGCCCTGATCGTTGTTGGCGATGGCGATTTTAATGCCCTGGGTATTTCCGTACGGATCCCAGTTGGCAACGATGTTGTACCAGGCATACAGCGAGGGAATGACGCACACGCCCAAGGTAACCACCAGGGCGACGGGGTTCATAAGCAGTCGCTTAATGTCGCGCTTAAATATCGCAAAGGAGACCTTTGCGTTGGATAGTTTGCTGCCGAGACTCACGCTTGGACCATCCATCCTGTCGTTGAATCAAATCGTACTATCAAAAACCATTGTACGTAGGCGCTTTAGCGTCTCGAAGCACAATGGTATTGAGTTTTGCGGGTAGCAATATACTACGAAGATTAGTTAACGTACAGTTGTACAGTATCTCAAATTTCAGCAGGTCACAAAACCACAACCCGCACAAATTAGCAATCCGATTAGTCGTTGGGGACGTTCTTAAACGACTAGTCAAACAAGAACGTCCCCAACGACTACTCATTTATGTCTGTCCCCAATGAGTAGGTAGCAGCAATGGCAACGTCGATGTTTTGGTAGCGACAGCGAAAGCCCGCCAGAGCGAGCAAGGTGCCTTGAAACGAGACGGCATTGACCTTCTGGTCATGCCGCCGAAGTTGAAAGGCAGATTGCCGCTCTGGCGGGCTTGCAGCGTCGAGTGGTTACGCGGTTCGTAGAACCGCGTAACCCCCTAGTTACATAAGCTCGCAGACAGCCGCCGCGAAGGCAACGGGATCCTCGGGGAGGATGCCCTCGACCAGCAGAGCCTGGTCATAGAGCAGACCGGAGTACTGCTTGATCTTGTCGGCGTCGCCCGCCTTCTGGGCAGCGACAAGCTTGTCAAAGACCGGGTGCTTAGCGTTGAGCTCGAGCACGCGCTGGCTCTTGGGCATGCCGTCGGGCGCGCCCTCGGGTCCCTTCTGGAGCACCTTCTCCATCTCGAGCGAAAGCGGGCCCTCGGTGGTGATGCAAGCGGGGGCATCGGTCAAGCGCGCGGAGACGGCAACTTTCTCGACCTTGCCACCGAGCGCCTCCTTCATAGCACTAAAGAGGTCCTCGTTTTCCTTGGTGGCGTCCTCGGCCTCCTTCTTTTCGTCCTCGGTCGCCAGATCAAGATCGCCAGTCGCGACGTTCTTGAGCTCCAGGTGACGATCCTCGACCTCGGGCTCGGCACCGTCGGCCACGGCCTTTTCGGCAGCCTCGCGAGCTGCATCGTCCTCGTAGATCTTGGGCATATCGGCGGCAACGTACTCACGCATGGCCTGGAAGGTGAACTCATCCACGTCCTGCGTCAGAAGCAACACGTCGTAACCGCGGTCGAGCACGCCCTTTACCACGGGCATCTTGGCCAAGCGCTCACGCGAGTCGCCGGCGGCGTAGTAGATGGCCTTCTGGTCCTCGGGCATACCCTTGGCATACTCGGCCAGGGTAATCATCTTCTGTTCCTTGGCAGACCAGAACAGCAGCAGGTCGGCAAGCTCATCGGCCTTCATGCCATAGCTCGAGTAGATGCCGTACTTAAGGCCGCGGCCAAAGTTTTCGAAGAACTTCTCGTAGGCCTCGCGGTCGTTGTCACGCATATCCTCAAGGTCGGCGGTAATCTTCTTTTCCACGCGCTTGGCGATGGCCTTGAGCTGACGGTTCTGCTGCAGCGTCTCGCGCGAGATGTTGAGCGACACGTCGGCGGAATCCACGACGCCGCGGACAAAGTTGTAGTAGTCGGGCAGCAGGTCGTCGCACTTCTCCATAATCAGAACGTTGGAGCTGTAGAGCGCCAGACCCTTCTCGTAGTCCTTGCTGTACAGATCGAACGGCGCGCGGCCCGGCACAAACAGCAGGGCGTCATACTCGAGCGTGCCCTCGGCATGGAAGCTGATGGTGCGCGCCGGATCGTCAAAGTCGTGGAACGTAGACTTGTAGAACTCGTCGTAGTCCTTCTGCTCGACATCGGAGCTGCGTTTCTTCCAGATCGGTGTCATGGAATTGACGGTCTCGAGCTCCTGGTAGTCCTCGTACTCGGGCGTGTAGTCATCGCCAGCATCCTCGGGCTTGGGCTTCTGGCGGCTCTTGGACACCATCATCTGTATCGGGTAGCGCACATAGTTGCTGTACTGCTGAATCAGGCTCTTGAGGCCCCACTCGGTCAGGAAGCGATCGTAGGTCTCGGCCTCGCCGTCGGCGTCGAGCTTCTCGTTCTCGCGCAGCGTCAGGATGACATCGGTGCCGTGCTCGGCGCGCTCGCCATCCTCGATGGTGTAACCCTCAAGACCATCAGACTCCCACACGTGAGCGGTGTCCTCGCCATAGGCGCGGCTGACGACCTTCACGTGGCTGGCGACCATAAAGGCGGAGTAGAAACCCACGCCAAACTGACCGATGATGTCGACATCGGAACCCTGCTGCTCGGCGTTCTCAGTCTTAAACTCCTCGGAGCCGGAATGGGCGATGGTGCCCAGATTGCGCTCGAGCTCCTCGGCGGTCATGCCGATACCGTTATCCGAAATGGTGATGGTACGGGCATCTTTATCAAAGGAAACACGAATAGCCAGGTCGCCCTGGTCGAGCTTGACGCTCGGGTCCTGCAGGCTCTTAAAGTTGAGCTTGTCGACGGCATCGCTCGCGTTGGAGATAAGCTCGCGCAGGAAGATTTCCTTATTGGTGTAGATGGAGTTGATCATGAGGTCGAGCAGTTTTTTGCTCTCGGTCTTAAATTGACGCATGTGCAGTCCTTTCGCGCTACCCCCGTCCGCAAAAACGGCCCGGTTGCCCGAGCCGCATTGCAGACCTGCTATGTTCAGACTTAGATTTTATAACCCATTAGCGCGCATATATACATACGGAATCGAAAAACTGTATGTCCAAACGCTCTGATGCGCCAATTGCCAAGGAGTGTCCCCGACTGCCGGCAGGAAAGGAACGTCCCTATCTGCCATCTACGCGCTTGGCCATCCAAGCATGGGGCTGGCCCTCGTCTTCGTAGTCCACCGGGGCAATCTGCGTGTAACCCGCCTTGGCATAGAGCGGCAGCACGTATTCCTGCGCATGCAGCTTAATGAGCTTGGCGCCGGCATCACGCGCGCACGTATCACTGGCCTCGACAATCTTGCTCGCCAAACCGCGACGGCGCATGCTCGGCAGCACGGCCACGCGCCCCATAATGTAGGTCTCCCCCGCCGCGACGCCTTCGTCCAAGTCGCACGCCGGCGACACCGGAGCCTCTGCGTCAGCTGCGCGCTCGAGTTCTTCGGGAAACACGCGCGAGCAACCGGCAAGCTCACCGTCTACATAGAGCGTCACATGAATGCAGTTCGGATCCTCGTCGATAGCGTCAAACTCATTCTCGTAGCCCTGCTCGTCCATAAAAACGACGCGGCGCACCAACGCCGCGTCATCAAAGCATCCCGTCTTAAGTTGGATATCCATGGCTGCCCTTTCATTCAATGCGAACGTTAGGGACAGATTTTAGCGAAAGTGAGCTCCGCGCACGCTAAACTTCGCGCGAGCCTTCGCCAGGCAGTCGTAATGACCCACGTTATGGGCATCGCTCGCGATGAAGCTGTACAGGTTCTGATCGAACAGGCGCTGTGCCGGCTTTTTCTCGCGACCAAAGCGACCGCCGGCAATAAAGTCCGCCGAAGCCTGCAGCTTGCAGCCCATATCGACCAGGCGCTCCGCCACGCTTACATCCTTTTGAACCGCACGATAGCGCTCAGGATGAGCGATGATCACCTGATAGCCACGGCACTGCAAATCGTAAATCGTGTTCTCGTACTCTCTAAACGCATACGCATCGGCATGCGTCGAAAGCTCGAGCAGAAACTCGTTGGTCCCATCGAAATGCAAGTGATCCGCGGCATCGATACCAAGCTCAACGAGCTTTCGATGGTTGACCTCGAAGCCCATCTGGAGCGGAAAACCGTCAGCGTTATCGCGCAGCAGCTCAAAGGCATCCCACATCTTGTCGTAATCAAAATAGGGATCACGGCAGTGAGGAGTGCAAACGATTCTGGTTACACCGGCCCGCTTGGCAGCCTCGAGCATCGCCAAGCTCTCTTCGAGATCGGCGGCGCCGTCGTCTACACCCGGCAAGATATGGCAATGAATGTCACGCATAGGTCAGCCTTAATCAACTAAACGTTTGCTCGGTTGGTGAAAATGCCCTTTTTGGAAGTGCCCTGATCGTCGGAGCCCTTCTTAACCTTCTTACCGTCCTTGGTGTAGTAAGAATAATAGTACTCGCTGGTCTCGGTCTCACAGTAATTCATGACGGTACCGATGAGCTTGACCTTCTCGGACTTCTTAAGCTGGGCGATAGCGTTGAGCGCCTCTTCGCGCTTGGTAAAGTCCTCGCGCACCACGAACAGCGCGCCGTCGGTCAGGCTGGCAATCTCGGCAGCATCGATGAAGGTGCCGACCGGAGGAGCATCGAAGATGACGTACTGGAACTTAGCAGACAGTGCCTTGACCAGCTTGGCAAAGCGATGGGAGACGATGATGTCGGCAGGATTGGGAATATGCGGCTCAGCATCGAGGAAGTAGAAGTTCTTCTGACCCGTCTCGACAATTGCCTGGTCAATGGAGATCTGCTCGGAAAGGACCGCATAGAGTCCGCCGCGCGAACGAACGCCGAGCATATCGGAAAGGGACCTGCGGCGCATATCGGCCTCGACCAGGAGCACGGACTTGCCGCTCGTGGCGATTGCCTGAGCAAGGTTAATGGAAACCGTAGACTTGCCCTCGTTGGGAATCGAGGAGGTAACGGTGATGGTGCGAATGGGGTCATCCACGCTCGCAAAGCGGATGTTGGCCAGAAGGGTCTTGGCGGCATTCTGCACAACGAGCTTATCGGTGTTCTTTGCCTTAGCCATGCCTATTTACCACCTTTCATAGCCGGAATTCGGCCAACAACGGGAATACCCAGGAGCTCTTCTGCCTCTTCGGCACCGCGGATGCGGGTATTGAGCATGTCTGCCAAAACGACATAGGCAACTGCGATAAAGATACCGGCGAGGAACGCGACGGCAATATACAGCGTGCGCTTGGGGCCGCTGGGGGCTTCGGGGGTCTTAGCCTCGTCGATAACGTTGATGCTCTGGGCAGCGCCGACGTTCTGAGCGACCGTACTCACCGAGCTGGCAATGGCCTTTGCGACCTCAGCCGTCTCCTTGGCATCGGTGCCGGTAACCGAAAGCGTAATGACACGCGTGGTGGTCTCGGAGGAAACAGACACCTTGTAGTCATCCAGATCGGTAAGGCCCAGTTCTTTGGCGGCGCCGCTCTTAACGCTATCGCTATCCAGCAGCGTGGCGATATCGTTGGAAAGCATCTGGCTCGCCGAGAGATCGTTGTAGCTCATCTGACCGCTATCGTCGGTCTTGGCGAGAATGTACATGCTCGTCGTCGCGGTATAGGTGTTGTCCATCGCAACGAAGGACACGATGCCCATGGCGATCGCGCAGACCACCGGAAGGGTGATGACCAGCTTGAGGTGCTTCTTCAGCAGCTGGAACAGTTCGAGAAGGGTCATGCAGCTTGCCTTTCATTTCCCCAGTTCGGATTGACAAAACTGTCCGTATGTTATCGCATCTTTTTACCGAGACCAAACTCTATACATAAGAAACAGGCTCTCCTGTAAAAATGTCGGAAGCAATCGTAAAATTGCGCAACAACGCCGCACCCGAAAGTCAAATGCGGCGTCTACATCAATATCTATGTTGTATCGCTATGCGAATGGCTCGTCCTGCTGTATGGGAAACGCCACCGTAATGGTGGTTCCCACGCCCAACTCGCTCGATAGATCGAGCGTGGCGTGATGATACAGGGCCGCATGCTTGACAATGGCAAGCCCCAGGCCGGTTCCGCCGCGTGCCTTGGATCTACTCTTGTCCACGCGATAGAACCGCTCAAATACCTTGCCCTGTTCTTCAGGCGCGATACCGATTCCCGTGTCGGCGACCGCGAGGAACGGATGGCCTTCGTCGTTGGTGCCGCACTGCAGCGTAACCGTACCGCCGGGCCGATTGTAGCGGATGGCGTTGCTTGCCAGATTGTAGATGAGCTCGTCAATCAAGCGCGACACGCCTTCGATGACCACAGGCTTGGTCTCATGACTTATCGTCACATTCGCTTGACGGGCGACCTGTTCAAGACGCTGCTCAACCGTGTAGATGGCACGCGAGAGCTCAATAGGCTCCGTGGACCCAATGGGCACCGCCTCGCCCTCAGTCGCACGCTCGGCCTCGTCCAAGTTAGACAGCGTAAGGATATCGTTGACAAGCGCTGCCAAGCGGCCCGCCTCACGATAGATACGACCGCCAAAGTTGCGCAGGTCATCCTCGCCCTCAACCATGCCGTTTGCGATGAGCTCGGCATAGCCCGAAATCGCCGTAAGCGGCGTCTTGAGCTCATGAGTGATATTCGCCGTGAACTCGCGGCGCATACGGTCGTTGTCCGCTAGCACCGCCATTTGGCGCTTGAGTTCCTGGCGCTGCGACTCGATACGCTCAAGCATGGGGACCATCTCGGCATAGGCGTGCTCATAGCTACGGCGCGGGTGGTCCAAATCCACCTCTTGCAACGGCGCGATGATGGCACGGGACTCGCGGCGCGCCATGAAAAACGAGAGTACCGCACCCGCTGCTGCGATAAGCAGCATCGGCGCCACCATCGACAGCAAAATCGCCGCAACGCCAGGCTGGGCCTGCGCCAAGCGGACAACCTGGCCGTTATCAAGGGCGACGGCGCGATACAGCATAATCTCGTCGAGCGTAGAGCTTGCGCGCTCCGCGGAACCCGAACCACTCTCAAAGGCCTCGATGACCTCGGGGCGATCGCCATGGTTGGGCAGTGTGGAAGGCGACGCCTCGTTGTCGTAGGCAACCGATCCATCCTTGTTAATCAGCGTGATGCGTAAGTCCTCGCGATCGAGGCTACGCAAGAACGGGATGGGCTCCTGCTGCTCGTCGAGGGCGGCAGCAATGAGCTCGGTTTCCTGCGCCAGATTGGCACTCGTGGCATCCGCCAAGGTGTTTTGCACAAAGAACGCACCCAGCACCGTAAACGCCACGATAACCGCCATGGCGCAAACAAAGATCGTCACAAAAACGCGGTGCGACAGCGTATGTTTTCCCTGGGGGGCGAAGACCACGGGTTACTCCTCCGATGCGGTGGCCGCGGTGTCGTCGCCTTCGGCACCATCACCGGCAGAAGGCTCGGCCAGGCGATAACCCACGCCGCGCACGGTCTCGATGGCGCTGGCATGCTCGCCCAGTTTTTGGCGAAGCGTCTGCACGTGCACGTCAACGGTGCGCGAACCGCCGTCGAAGTCCCAGCCCCACACGCTCTGCAGCAACGACTCGCGGGTAAAGACCACGCCGGGCTTGCGCATGAGGTACTCGAGCAGGTCGAACTCGCGCAGGGTGAGCTTAAGCGGCTCGCCGGCAACGGTCACCTCGCGATGGCTGGGCGAAAGCACGATGTCGCCTACGCTGAGCACATCGCTCGCCTGCTTGACCATGCCGCCGCGACGCAGCAGTGCGCGGCAGCGGCTCGCAAGCTCCATGAGCGAAAACGGCTTAGTCAGGTAATCGTCGGCACCGCCATCGAGCGCCATCACCTTGTCGAGCTCAGTGTCCTTGGCGGTAAGCATCATGATGGGCACCGTCGCCGTCAGGCGATCGGCACGCAGGCGGCGCATAATCGCCAAGCCATCGGTGTCGGGCAGCATGATATCGAGCAGCACAGCATCGGGCACCCGTCGCGCCACGGCAGCTTTAAACTCGCCATCGCACGAAAAGCCCTCGGCCTCGATTCCCTGCTTGCGCAGCGCGTAGACCGTCAAATCCCTGATGTTGTCATCGTCCTCGACGTAATAGATCATGTTGAACCCCTTTGCGGCCGATATGACCGCATCTTAACCCTAAAAGCACCTGTAAAAGACAGCGTCAGCCAAAACGCCCCGTCAAATAATCCGCCGTGCGCGGATCGGACGGATTTTTGAAGAGTTGCGCGGTAGGCGCGTGCTCCACCAGCTCACCCAGCAAAAAGAACGCAACCGAATCGGAAATACGCGCGGCCTGCTGCATGTTGTGCGTCACGACCACCAGCGTGCAGGTTTCCTTGAGCTCGCAGGCAAGCTGCTCCACCACGAGCGTCGACACGGGGTCGAGCGCCGAGGTCGGCTCGTCCATCAGCAGAATGTCGGGCTGCACGGCAAGTGCGCGGGCGATGCACAGGCGCTGCTGCTGTCCACCCGAAAGACCCAGGCCCGGCTCCTTGAGCTTGTCCTTGACCTCATCCCATAGCGCAGCGCGACGAAGGGAGTCCTCGACCAGCTCATCGAGCACGGCGCGGTCGCGCACACCCATACCGCGAGGACCGTAGGCGACATTGTCGTAGATGCTCATGGGAAATGGGTTGGGGCGTTGGAACACCATGCCCACGCGCTGGCGCAAACGGCAGATGTCGCAATCGCCCAGGATATCTTGACCATCGAGCGCAATCTTGCCCTCGATGCGGCAATCCTTGATGCCGTCGTTCATGCGGTTAAAGCAGCGCAGCAACGTGGACTTTCCGCAGCCCGAAGGCCCGATGAACGAGGTGATCTGCTTGTCGCGGATCTTGATATTCACGTCCTTGAGCGCATGGTGGTCGCCATAGAACAGGTCGAGGCCCTCGACGTCGATGCGCGTCGGCGAGGCGGCAAGATCCTCTGCCGTGGGGCGAGTCGCATCCCCAACCTCGCGCTCATGCGCGGCCTCGGCCTGCGCTTCCATGAGTTCTTCAAGCTCCGTGGGCTCCACAGCCGCAGCAGCCGTCATACCGCACACCTCCATATCGATATCAATTCAGCAGTATCGATAGTAGGAATCGCGGCTCATACGCACGTGAGCACATTGTCAAGTGTTTGTAAGGGCACGCTAGCTATGCGGCGGGCAGCTCGATGGTGAATATCGTGTGTTCGGGCGTCGATTCGCATGCAACGGTACCGCCGTGTGCCGCGATGATCTCCTTGGCAATAGCAAGGCCCAAACCGGCACCACCGCGATTGGTCGCACGCGCCGCATCCAGGCGATAGAACTTCTCAAAGATTACCTTGAGCTTAGCCGCAGGGATAGGATCGCCCTGATTGATAAAGCGCACGCGCACGCCGCCATCGTCTTGGCGCCTGGCCTCAATCGTGATAGTCGAGCCCTCATAGCTATAGGCGACGGCGTTTTTCATGATGTTGTTAAACACGCGGGCCATCTTATCGCCATCCACGAGCACCGTCAGGTCCTCGCGAATATCAACCTGGGCTTCCTTATGTTGCTCGTTGAGGATGGGATAGAACTCGTCAGCCACCTGAGCCAGCAGCAACCCCAGATCAACATAGCCGCGCGTGAGCACGATATCGTGGAAGTCAAAGCGCGTGATATCGAAGAACTCTTCGATGAGCGCATCGAGCCGGTGCGCCTTGTCGAGCGCCACGCCCGTAAAGTGCGCACGTTGCTCAACCGGCAGCTCAGGAGCCTCTTGCAGCAGCGAAAGATAGCCCACCACACTGGCAAGCGGGGTGCGTAGGTCATGTGCCAAGTACGTGACCAGATCGTCCTTGCGATGAGACTCGTCACGCAAGGCCTGTTGCACCTTGCGCTCGCGATCGCGCACACGGTTGAGTGCGCCCTCGACCTCCAGGAAGTCGCCGTCGATGTTGTCCCAGGTGTCGGGGTGATCGATCAGGCGATCTTGAATACGAGCGGCCAGCACACAATCGGCATGCTGCTCGCCCTGCTCATAGCCCTGGTAGTACAGGGCGCGGCCGCAAAAGAACAGCACGCACACGGCAAGCGCCAGCACAAAGCCAAGCATGTTGAATACAAAGCCGGCATCGAACAGCACCGGCCCTTCGATGCCGCCGAGTGCCATGGCGCCAATCGCCAACGTCATGGCCCACGCGGCACCGCCAATCACCACGCAGCGGCGTACGATTTCAAATCGATCGATCAGCAAAAAGCCGACAAGCAGCACCGCCAAGATTCCAGCGATGTTATCGATGCCAATCAGCAGCAGGCTCAGCAAAAAGAGCAGCACCGTTGCAAGCGCGCGGTTGTCGACGACCGACCTCACGTATTCAAAAAGTCGATCGGGCACCTCGAATGCCTGCCTATCGTCTTTTGTCATATCCACTTCCCCACCATCAAAGGCGTTATTCGATTATGTAGCCGACGCCCCAGACGTTTTTGATAAAGCGCGGCTTTTGAGCGTCGTCACCGATCTTTTCGCGCAGGTGGCGAATGTGCACCATCACCGTATTGTTGGAGCCGGGCATAAAATCCTCGTTCCACACCGCGCGGAACAGATCCTCCACGGCCACCACACTGCCGCGATGCTCGACCAGATACAGCAAGATGGAATACTCGATGGGCGTGAGGCGCACCGGCGCACCGTCCACCATTACGGAACGAGCATCGCGGTTGATCTCCAGGCCGTCGAGCTGAATGATCGGCGACTCGGCCACCTGCGCGCGGCTACCGTAGCTGGTGTAGCGGCGAAGCTGAGCATGCACGCGCGCGATGAGCTCAAGCGGACGGAACGGCTTAACCACGTAATCGTCCGCGCCAAGCGAAAGGCCCTCGATCTTGTCTTGCTGGGCATCGCGCGCCGTCAGCATGATCACGGGATAGGTATGGCTGGAACGGATCGTACGCAGCAACTCAAGCCCATCGATATCGGGCAGCATGACATCGAGCAGTGCCAGGTCAAACTCTTGTTCCAGAATTGCCTTGGCCGCATCGGCCCCGCTATAGGCGACCTGTACGTCAAAGCCTTCTTTTGTAAGGTAGATACCAACCAAGTCGGCGATGGCCTTTTCGTCATCAACTACCAAAATGCGCTCGTTCATGCGTGCTCCTCTCGCGCTCCATTATGCCCGAGGGGGCGCATGCCACACACAACAAGCGTGGGTGATTAAGTCGGCCTTAAGCACCCTTGTGCCCGTTCGGGCGCGGATGTGGGCCACGCACGCACGCGATGATCGCCGATGCCGGCAAACGATATACTCTAGTTCCAGAAGAGACCATCCCGTCGAAAGCGAAATCTGTGAAGTCCCTCACCTCTTTTGCAAAGCGCTCAGCCCAGCTTGCCGCCGGCTTTGTCTGCGCTATCGCCCTTACCGCTGGCGCGCCCACCGTCGCCGGCGCCCAAGTGCTCACGACCGACAATGTCTGCGGCAAAACCGCCGATGCACGCGGCATCACGGCCGAAAATCTACCCGATATCGATGCGACCAATGCCTTCGTCATGGGCAAAGACGGCACCGTCTACTATGGGCGCGGCGCCGATGAGCAGGTCAAAATCGCCTCGATCACCAAGGTCATGACCGCAATCCTAACCGTTGAGAATTGCAAGATGAACGAGAAGGTCACGGTGAGCAACGCCGCAGCCACCGTGGGTAATTCGACCGCCGGCTTGCTCGAAGGCGACGAGCTTACCGTGGAGCAGGCGCTGCGCGGCCTGATGATTCCCTCGGGCAACGACGCCGCCATCGTGCTCGCCGAATATGTGGGCAAGAAGATCGACCCTAAGACCAAAGACGCCGAGGCCACATTTGTGAAGGTCATGAACGAGCGCGCTAAGAAGCTCGGCTGCACCGGTACGCTTTTTGAAAACCCGCATGGTCTGGACTTTGATGAGTGGGCTGGCGATATGCACTCAACCGCACACGACGTAGCGCTGATGATGCAGGAGGCCATGAAAAACGACACGATCCGCGAGGTCGTAGCGAGCGAGGATTCCTGGATCGAGGTCACGGGCGCCGACGGCACCGACCATTCGCATTCCATGGACACGCATAACTATTTGCTGGGCCAAGATGGCAACATCGGTGGCAAGACCGGCACTACCGACGATGCAGGCTATTGCTTTACGGGTGCCTACAACCGCGATGGCGACGAGATCTACACTGTCGTTTTGAACTCCACCACCACCGACCAGCGCTTTACCGATACCGCAATCCTTGCCAATTGGTACTACGGTCACAAGGTGACGGTCGCAATCGCCAACACGCAGGAAAAGACCGCCAACGGCAACCCGCTTATGGCGCGCATTGGTCAAACCGACTGGACTGATAAGACGATCGACGCCACACTCGCCGATCCTACGGCGCAAGCGACCGTGTTTTCCCTTGCCGGCGAGGTGACCGAAAAGGTTAGCTACGACGATCTTTCGGGCGCGGTGCATGTGGGCGACAAGGTGGGCAGCATTACGCTCAAGCAGGACGGCACCAAGATCGCCGTCATGGATTTGGTTGCCGACGAGGAAGGCTCGGGGCCGAATCCCATTGAGTGGCTACTCGTGAAGCTCGACCGCCTGGGCCGCCGCATCGACAACCGCCCACTCACGGCAGAAAGCGAGACCGTCGCCAAGGCGCCCGAGGTGTAAGGTCGAAGAACAATATACTCGCTGAAAGGAGGTGTCCGAAAGGATGCCTCTTTTTTTGAGGGTTCGAATCCCCAGCCTCCTTTCTCCGCACAAAAAAGGGCCCCAAATGGGACCCTTCTTTCAAGTCATACTGGCGGAGAGCTGGGGATGTCCGGGCATGCTGCGCATGCCCTCCGGCTTCAAAGCCTGGCGGCTTTTCGCCCACGGGCTACAAACGCTTTCGCGTTTGCTTAACGCCCGTGCCCTCTCGGGTTCGAATCCCCAGCCTCCTTTCTCCGCACAAAAAAGGGCCCCAAATGGGACCCTTCTTTCAAGTCATACTGGCGGAGAGCTGGGGATTCGAACCCCAGATGCCCTTTTGGGGCATACTCGCTTAGCAGGCGAGCACCTTCGGCCTCTCGGTCAGCTCTCCGTAACAGCCGTTCTATAGTAACCAAACAGCCAAGGATGAGCAAGAGGAAATTTTCTAATTGCCTAGCAGCCTTTCTTCCTTGGAAGCTTCGCCTACCCCAGCGAGCGGTTGAGGGAGCCGAGCTCGTCGTTGCCCATGGTGCGCCACATTTGGAAGATGCAACCGCGCGCCAGGAAAAAGAAACCGTTATCGACCAGTCGCACAGCGGCATCTGCCAGCTGATTCGTCACGGCGGACACTGGCGGCAGCTCTAGTCCAGCCTTGTGGATGGTCTCGACCGCTTCCTCGAACGTCGGAGGCTCGCTGACGCCCATCTCGTTCATAAGGCCCTGCATTTCTTCCAGCGCGCTGCTGCCCGACTCCTCGCCGCGCGGCACCAGACGGTAACAAGCCAGCGCCAGGTCGAGCTGATCGCAATTCCAATAGGCAAACGCCAAGCGATAGAACAGGTAGCCGATTGCAGAACGATCGCTGGCAATACGTAGGCCGTGGCGCGCCACCTCGATAATCTCGTCAAAGCGCTCCAGACGCGCAAGCACGTTGATGAGCGCAAAGTGCGACTGCATGGACGAGCGCGCCAGATCGTAAAGATGGCGCACCTCGGGCAGTGCTCGTTCAAAGTCCTCTTGCTCGGCGTAAAAGCTGCAGATCTCGTGCTGGGCAAAGTACAGCGCATCGGGCGCACGAAGGATTCGCACAGAGCGGTCTTCTTCCAACACCGGTAGCACCATGCGCACCAGCTGGTTATCGCAAAACTGCGTTTGAACCGGACCTGTCGCCAAAAGCTCGGCGACGGCGCACTTAGCCTCCAACTCCTCAACAAGACGGGAAAAGCCTTCAAAAGCACCTGTACGGTCGACTTTTGCCTGCTCGCGCAATTCAACAACACGGGCCACGTATGGGTCGTCGTCCTCTTCCATGACCTCCAACTCGTCAGCCATATCGGCAAGCAGCAGATCGCGCAGCGCCGGCGGCAGCGTGCGATGGTCATCACGCGGACGAGCATGAACCTCCGCCGGCTCAATCGTCTCCGGAGCGGTTGACTCATACGCCTCAAGTACACGCTTGCACGGCATATCGTCCATGTCCATGCCCTCAAGATCCTTGGCGACAGACACGCAATCGGCCAGATAGGCCGCGCGCCCAAAGAAATATGTTGCGACAACGCGCTCGCCCTGCTCACCGTCGGGAGCAGCAATCTGCACATAGCAGCGCGTGATGCAGGTGCCCGCGGCAAAACACGCTGCTGCAAGCGTGATTGCCACGCGCGCATCGTGCTCCGCGGACCAGATCGTGCGCGTGTCCTCGTCCAGCTCGCGCCAGGCGTCATCTTGAGCGTCGTATTCACGTTGCGGCATGGCGTCCACGACAGACTGCCCAAACCGAACGAGCATAATCCCCTCGGCAACGTTTGCCCGATAGGTATAGTCGAGCCTTGTGACCACGTTAAGCGCCTCGACAATACGCGCGAAGCGGGTACGCACATCCCACTCACCGCCCGGCTGGCACGAAACCGTTCCCGGTTTGGCCCACGGGTTATCGCTCGAGGCCGTATCGAGCAGTCGGGGAACATCGTTGGTCGTCTTGGCGATATGCCACGCATCAAAGAGCGCGCAGCCCTCAAGGCTCGGCGAGGATGCCGCAGGGACCAATCCGGCCCCGATGCGCTCAAGGATGCCGGAGAGGCGGTTGAGACGGCACTCGATGGCAAGCAGCATGTCAATCTCGTCCTGGTCCAGCAGGCTACGATCAAAATTGAGATAGAAAAGCTTTGAACGATCAATGCGAGCCAGGCTCATCTCGGACTTGGCAGCGATGGTGCGCAGGCGGGGCAAGTCAATTTCACTCATAAGGGCAGCGGCATAGCGCTCGATACCGCTCGGATTCTCGGCATGGTCAACGCGGTAAAGCAGCGTCTCGATAGCATCAGGGAGCGGTGCCGTGTTAAAGCCCAAAAACACCTCGACCGGCTCGGGCAACTTTACGAGCTTGATCTTGTCGATAACGTTTTGCATACCCTCGTCGAGTCCGTCGGCGTCCGCCGTGCTCGCAATGGTATTTTCGGAGTCAGCGAATATCACGTAGCGCAGGAACATCGATGCCATGAACTCACCGTAAGGAAGGGAGCGGGTCGAATTCCATGTCTCGTGATCGGACTGTTCGCGCATGGGACCTTCGGGAGAGCCGACGGTTCGCGCGCACGCGCGCATCGTGCCGTTTGCTCCCCTCACCATAATCTCACCAATACCGGAGTCCGACTCGTCAAGGACCAGTTCCATGTCGGGATCGTTGGGCAGCGGAGCCTCGCTGACGGGGCGGTCCACCTTGTACACCTCACCCGAAACGCTTACGTAGCCCAAAAGCGACACATGGCTTTTGCCAACGAATTCGACGACATAACAAGATTCATGCTGATCCTCGCCAAAGAGTTTCCAGACCACGCCATATGAGCGTCCCGCAGGCTGCTCGGGCATCGCCGGAAAGCGCTTCTTGGGATCGAGAAACCTGAGCTTGTATGTCGGACGCTCTGCCACGGAATATCACCCTGATCGGTCGCTTGAAGAAGGAGTGGTCGCGAATAAGTCGCGACATCTACTCGGAATCTTACACGAGTCGACAGGAAATCGTCCCTTTGGACGAAAGCACTCAAGCTGGCGTAAAAGAAAAGCCCCCGTTGCCGGGAGCTTTAATCTCAAATGGTGCGGCGTATAGGATTCCGCGCATCCGCTGCGCGGATCCGCACCGGCTTCGCCCGCCTGCCGGCGTGCTCGCCCGCGGGCTAAAAACGCTCCGCGTTTTCTTTACGCCCGCGCCTCGACCGAGGTTCGAATCAATGC
>NZ_QSBK01000018.1:0-51680 GCF_003465685.1 Collinsella sp. AF04-24 | reverse complement strand
ACAAGGCCGCCGAGACCATGGCCGGCCTCTCCGGTACCCGCATCCACGAGTAGTCTCTACTCCGTTGCCTCTCTCGTGGGCGCCAGGCAAAGCGCCCACAAACTAGCCTCTCTTCATGAGCCCCGCAGTCCGCTCCGACTGCGGGGCTTTTGCTATTCACCTAGTCATTGGGGACAAACCCGGCACTTGGGGACGGTCCTTTCCTGCCGGCAGCTTGGGACAGTCCTTAATAGCCATTGGGGACGTTCTTAAACGACTAGTCAAACAACAACGTTCACAACGACTACTCATTTAAGTCTGTCCCCAATGACTGCCCAATGGCTGGGAAGGCGCATCCCACACCGACGCATTGCCTTCGGGCCCTCTCCCCAGGCTCTCCATAGCTCAGCTGGACTCCCCGCAACCTGTTCCGAGTTGGCGGAACGAGCGCGACGTGGAGTGTCATTCTTTACCGCGTTAGACTAGACGCAGGGAAAGGAGGAGGACATGGATGCTCGCGTCAAGCAGCTTGTAAATATGATCGAGGACGCTCAGCCTGTCGCTGTCGCGGTACTTGCCAAGCGTCTCGAGGTAAGCGAGCGCGCCGTGAGAAACTATATCCATCGCGCAAACGACAGCCTTGCAGGGGTTGCACGCATCGTTGGCAGCAAGGGGCAGTATCGTATCGATGTTGCACGTGCAGATGAGCTTGCTCGCTTGCTAGACGGTGCGGCTCTGGCCCATCCGGGCATTCCTGATACGCGCGATGGCCGTGTGTCCTTCCTTCTTAACGACCTCCTCATGCGGTCCCAGTGGGTGACGATTGAGGAGTATGCGGATTTACTCTACGTTTCGGCGCGGACTCTGTCCAATGACATGCGTCTGGTAGAGCAGAAACTCGCCCAATTTGACTTAACGCTCGAAAAGCGCCCACGCTACGGAATCCGCGTTGCGGGCGGGGAGTCACAACGGCGCCTGTGCCTGGCCTCGCTGGTGAGGCCCGTGTTGCCCGACACCGACGATGCAAAGCTCGCCGAGCGCCTGCGGGCCATCGCCGCATGTGTGGACGATGCCCTGACGGCCTCGCCCGTCACGGTGAGCTCGCTGGCATCCCGCAATCTCATCATGCATCTTTACATTGCTCTTGGCCGCATCGAGCAGGGCTGCTATGTCCCAGCTGCAGAATCGGACGTTCAAAAACTGGAGGGAACGCGCGAATACGCCGCGGCTTTCCAGATTGCCGCAAACATCAAGGATGCCCTGGGCGTGAGCATGCCCCGAGAAGAGGTTGCCTTTATCGCAATCCATTTGCTCGGTAGGGGCACGGGCGTGCCCGAGAAGGGCTCTGCCGTTATCTCGGACGAGATGTGGGAGATTGCTTCCGAGATGGTACGTGCGGTCAACGATGAGTTTAGGTTTGACTTTAGCGGCGATCTTGAACTTCGCATGAACCTTGCTCGGCATATCGGCCCTCTGGGCTATCGCCTTGAATATCACATGCATATGGATAACCCCATGCTGCCCGATATCAAGACGAGGTTTCCGTTGGCCTATTCGATGGCAGCTGGCACCTCGCAGGTGCTCGAGCGTCATTTTGGCAGCCAGCCCTCTGATGAAGAGCTCGGCTACATCGCCATGGCATTTGCCCTGGCCCTCGAGCAGCAAGCCGACCAGCCGCGTCGCAAGCGCATCCTGATCGTGTGCGCCTCGGGAGCGGGAAGCGCCCGTATGCTCGAGCACCAGTACCGCAAGCAGTTTGGCATGTATATCGATTCGATTGAGACATGCGATGTCGCCCGCGTGGGAACGTTCGATTTTTCGCACATCGACTACGTGTTCACAACGGTGCCGCTCAACGTCAAGTTGCCCGTGCCCGTCCGCGAGGCCGATTTCTTCTTGGAGACGAGCGATGTCAACGCTATCCGCAAGGTGCTGAGCGACGACACTGCGCAATCGGACTCCGTGAGCTCTTTCTTTAGCCGTGCCCTGTTCTTCAACCGCGTTGAGGCGTCGTCGAAGCAGGCCGTTCTCCGATATCTCTCCGAGCGCGCCGTCGAGAGCGGCCGTGTCGATGCCCAGTTTGCCCAAGAGGTCGCCGAGCGCGAGAGCGCGAGTGCCACCTCGTTTGGCAATGGGGTAGCCATGCCCCATGGGATGCATCCCTTGAGCGCCGAGGCCTTTGTTACCGTGGGCCTGCTCGAACATCCCATTCTTTGGGACGAATACGGCCATGAGGTCGATATCGTCTTTATGGTGTCGTTTGCCCGGTCGGGCGGCGATGAGGCGCGGATCTTGAGCTCACTGCTCGCCGAGATCTTTATGGACCGCCAGGGGGTCGAGCGCCTACGCGAGCGCCGGTCCTGGCATGAGCTGATGGCGCTTGTGCAAGCGCATACGGCTTAAGACTTCTTTTGTCGATGACCCTGTCAGTCTACCTGCAATAAACCTCGAGGATTGCGGGCGGGAGATAGGCGTTTCGAATATTCAAGTACAAACCAAACATCACGGGAGAGGAGACCGTTATGGACGATCAGGGAACCGAGATGGTTTCGTTTCAGCTGGTCGCTGCAGCGGGAGAGGCACGCAGCCTTGCCTTCGAAGCCCTTGAAAAGGCAAAAGCGGGGGATTTTGACGCCGCCGCCAAACTCATGAAGCAGTCAAAGGATGCGGGAATCAAGGCTCACCACATCCAAACGCAGCTGCTTTCGACTGAGGCAGCGGGCGAGCATCTGTCGGTGGATGTGTTGCTGGTCCATGCTCAGGACCACCTCATGTGCTCCATGCTTGCTCAGGAGCTCGTGCAGGAGCTGATCTGCCTATATGAGCGCACTGCAACCAAGAACGCCTAGCGGCGTGCGGTGACTATCCAACCAATCAATGCGAAGGGAATCCCTTATGAAGATCCTTCTTGTTTGCGCAGCTGGTCTGTCTACAAGCATTCTGATGAAGAAACTCGAGAAATATGCGGAGCAAAACGGCATCGAGCTCGATATCGATGCGGTGGGTATCGGCGAGTATCAGGAGACGTGCGCCAATTATGACGTGCTGCTCTTGGGGCCGCAGGTGTCCTACCAGCTCAACACCGTCAAGCAGGGGAGCGGTAAGCCGACCGCGGTCATCCCCGCACAGGACTACGGCATGGGCAACGCCGCCAACGTGCTGGCACTCGCCCAGTCGCTGTTGGGTTAGGAGGCAACCATGGAAAAGTTCATGACCCTGCTTCAGGAAAAACTGACCCCTATCGCCAATTTCTGCGGCACCGAGCGCCACTTTGCCTCCATGCAAAAGGGCTTTATGAGCGCGATCAGCTTCATCTTGGTATCTGCCGTCTTTATGATCCTCGCCAACCCGCCGGTCACGGCCGACCTGGTGGCGCAGGGCGGGTTCTGGTCCGTCTTTGGCCCTTGGCTCGATTTTGCGACGGCCAATAAGCTCACGCTGCTCATCCCCTTCAATATGACGATGGGCATACTGTCGGTGATCGTGACGTTCGCAATCGCCTATAACCTGGCGGGCACCTACAAGATGCCCAAGCTTAACGCCGGCATGACCTCGCTGGTGATGTTCCTGATCGCCGCGGCGCCGTCGTCCTACTACCAGCTTGCTGACGAGTCCGTGCTCCAGGCGGTCCCCTGCACCTATCTGGGTGCGCAGGGCCTGTTTACCGCCATCATCGTTGCCTTGGTCTCCGTCGAGGTCACGCGCTTCTGCCAGACCAAGGGCATCACCATCAAGATGCCCGATGGCGTGCCGCCGTTTTTGTCCGAAACCTTTGGCGCCATCGTACCTATGCTCGCCAACATCCTCATCTTCTTTGGCGGCAACCTGCTGATCCAGATGATCGATCCCACGCTGTCCATCCCCTCGGTTATCGAGAAGCTGCTCGCTGCCCCGCTTTCCGTCGCAGTTGACTCTGTGCCCGGCGCACTGCTTATCTGCTTCATGACGCTGCTGTTTTGGTGCTTTGGCGTCCACGGCAACATGATCGTGATGCCCATCACCGCCCCGGTCACGCTTGCCGCCTTTGCTGCCAACGCCTCGCTCTACGCTGCTGGGCAGCCGCTTGAGTTCCACCCGGTACTCATGTCGATGGTCATCAACCTCATCGGCGGCACGGGCAATACGTTCTCTTTTGTGGCGCTCTGCGCGTTTAAGGCAAAGTCGCAGCAGCTCAAGGCATTTGGCAAGGCATCGATCGTGCCGAGCTTCTTCCGTATCTCCGAGCCCGCGATCTTTGGCGCACCCATCATCTTCAACCCGATCCTCATGATTCCGTTTGTGCTGGGCGGTATGATTTCGGCCCTGCTGTATTGGGGTGCAATCTCACTGGGTCTTGTCTCTAACTTCTACATCTTGGTGAGCGGCACGTTCCCCATCTTCGTTCAGGGCTTTATCCAGTGCCTCGACCCGCGTATCTGGGTATTTACGATCGTTTTGATCGTGGTCATGGCTGTGGTCTGGTACCCGTTCTTTAAGGTGTACGACAACCAGCTCCTGGCACAGGAGCAGGAGAACGCCGCGGCAGCTTCTGCCAAGGATACTGAGTAGCATGGGTTACTTTGACAGAACGTCTGCTGCCGGTATGCCCGAGGGCTTTTTGTGGGGCGGCGCGCTCGCTGCCAACCAGGCCGAAGGGGGCTGGAACGAGGGCGGCCGCGGTATGTCGCACTCCGACCTGATTCCACAGGGTCCCGACCGCTGGGATGTGATGTTTGGCAGGCAAAAGTCCGTGGATGATCCGGACAGGCTGTATCCATGCCGTTGGGGCAACGACTTCTTCCATCATTGGCGCGAGGACGTCGAGCTCTTTGCTGAGATGGGCTTTAAGTGCCTGCGTCTTTCAATTTGTTGGAGCCGTATTTTTCCCACAGGGATGGAGGCCGAGCCCAACGGTGAGGGCTTGGAGTTTTACCGTCAGGTATTCGAGGCGCTGCGCGAGCACGGAATCGAGCCGCTCGTGACGCTGTCGCACTACGACTATCCGTTGGCTCTGGTCGAGCGTTATGGTGGATGGCAAAGCCGAGAGATGATCGAGCGGTATGCGCACTACGTCGAGACCGTCGGACGTGCGTACCAGGGCCTCGTGCGTTATTGGCTCACCTTCAACGAGATCAACAGCGTGGCGCTGTCCTATCTCAACGCGGGCGTCACGCTCGAGGATGAGCGTGACCGTGCAGCCGTGACCGCGGCGTTCTCGCACCATATGTTTATGGCGAGCGCTCGCGCTGTCGAGATCCTGCACAAGATCGATCCCGCAAACAAGGTGGGTTGCATGATCGCTGCCGGTGCGACCTATCCGTACCGTTGTGCGCCCGAGGACGTATGGCTTGCGTATGAGGAGGACCGCGGCCGCTACTTCTACACTGACGTGATGGCTGCGGGCGCCTATCCTACTTGGAAGCTGCGTGCGCTCGAGAAAGAGGGTGTTCACGTGCCCTTTGAGCCGGGCGATACGGAGTATCTGGCCGAGCATACCGTCGACTTCATTTCGTTCTCGTACTATTGCTCGCGCTTGGTGTGCGCCGATGACCAGGTGATCGCTGAGAAGGCGGAGGGCAACGTGTTCCCGACGCTGCGCAATCCGTACCTCAAGGATAAAGAGACTGCCTGGAAATGGCAGATCGATGCGCTGGGTTTGCGCGTGACGCTTGCCGGCTACCACGATCGTTACCATCTTCCGCTCTTTATCGCCGAGAACGGTGTGGGCGGACTCGATGCGCTGGAAGACGGCAAAGTCCACGATGCGTATCATATTGATTACCTGCGCAGGCATATTCTTGCGCTACGCGATGCAATTGTCGAGGACGGTGTTGACCTGATGGGATACACGCCGTGGGGCTGTATCGATCTGGTATCGGCCTCGACGGGGCAGATGAAGAAGCGCTATGGCTTTGTTTATGTCGATGCCGATGATGCGGGCAAAGGCACGTTCGATCGCTACCGAAAGGACAGCTTCTGCTGGTATCAAAAGGTCATTGCATCAAATGGCGAGGACTTGAGTTAACCCTTGCAAGTCTGCTGCCCCCCGCGGCCCGTTTCGGCCGCGGGGGCTTTTGCTATTTACCTAGTCCCCGATGAGACCCTCATTCTGTGGGCAGTCGTTGGGGACAGACTTAAACGACTACTCATTTAAGTCTGTCCCCAATGACTGCGGAAATCCGGCACTTGGGGACATTCCTTTTCCGCCGGCAGCTTGGGATAGTCCTTAAAGCCCGCATCGATCAACTGCGGAAAGCGCATCCCAGAATGAGCTTCCAACATGGGACGCGGTTTCCCTTGAGGCCCTCAAACGGAAAATGCATCCCGGAAATATGCCGAAAAGTGGCTCTCAGTTTCCCAAGCAGGCCGCTAACGGAAAGCGCATCCCGCTATCGAACTTCAAAGCGGGATGCGCCTTCCGTGCCGGCAGTTCCGGGCAGTCTGGGGCCACCCATTTAAGTCTGTCCCCAATGAGTGCCCAATGACTAGTAGTAGGCCCACATGGCTTCGATTTCGTTGAGGACTTCTACGACGCCCCAGCGGCGAGCGCTGCGGCTTTGCGAGTTGGGGTCGTAGACTCCCACCTGATCGGCATCGTCGATGCCCCAGAGCACGATATAGTGTCCAACGCTGGTAAAGGTGCCGGGGCGAACCGATGCGATGATGGGCGCACCCGAGCGCAGCGCCTGGGTGATGGAGCTGCGATCGATATGGAGCTCCGTTGCGTTAAGGCCCAGCTGCCATGCGCCGCGCGTCATAAATGACCATTCGGTGGCGCCGGTGGGGGCATAGTTGCCCGCCTCGGAAAGGGCGCACATATCGACCGGCGTCATATCGGCGTGGCCGGTCTTAAAGATATAGGCCATGGTGAGGCACGTAGGTCCGCAGGCATTTTGGCGGATGGTGCCGCCAGCGTAGGGCAGCTCCGACCATGCCGGGTCAATCTGATAGATATGGGGCATCGTGCCGGCTTGCCATTGCGAGCGCGGGGTCGAAAAGGCGAAAGAATAACCGGGCGCGACGGGGGCCTTGAGCAGCTTGTCCTCGGCGGTGGGCTCGAGACCGGCCGAGCCGTGGGACATACAGGAGCTCATGAGCACAAAGACCAGACAGGTGAGGATAGAGCACAGCACGAGGCGAAGTCGACGAGCCGGCAGGGCGGGGGCATTCGCGTACGATGTCGAGCGGTAAGGCTTGCCGTCGCGTCCGCCTTGGGGATGCGAAAAGAAGCGGTCGATATGGATGCCGGGCTGACGGTGGCCGTTGCGGCGCAGTTGCGGAACCTCGGCCTGACGCTGTCGAGTGCGCGCGCCCAAGTGGCTATCTTGCTGCGCGCTTGTGCCCGTGCTCGGACGGCCACTCTGCCGTGTTCTGCTTGTCTGCTGCCGAGACGAAGGCCTGGGTTGCTCTTGAGGGCGTTGCGGATTGCTGCTCGTGGCACTTCTGGGCGTCGGCGTGGTGCGGCCAGCAAGGCGAACGCTTTGTCGCCGTTGATCACCGTCGTTGTATCCGTATGCCATTCGTACCGCCTTGTCTCATGTATAACCTATCTATCCTACAAAAAAGATGTGCAACAAATGGGTCTGCGCGTCAAAAGCTCGGTAAACGGTACGAAAGGCGCAAAACACAGGGCCTCAAAAACATCTCTCTATGCGTCCGATGAGCGTACGCCCGTCGGGCGGGTGGCAACAATGGACGGCAAACCGTGCCGTTCGTCCCAAAAACGGCGCCACTCATATGCGAGTTCGGCCTTCGGTCGAGCCATGAGCGGCCATGCTGCGCCAAGGCCGTATTGTAAAGCCACGAAATAAAAGCGCGCGGTCAGACAGGCCACGCAAGGGGTGACGCCAAGGGGCGTCAAAAAGGAAAGGAGGGGAACAATGGCGGACAAGAACGCAGAAGTTGCAGTCGAAGGTAACGGTGGCATGAAGAAAACGCTTTCGCTCTGGAACTTCTTCACCATCGGTTTCGGTGCCATCATCGGAACTGGCTGGGTTCTGCAGGTCGGCGACTGGATGGTCGTGGGCGGCGGTCCCGTTCCCGCTATGATCGCATTCCTCTTGGGTGCAATCTTTCTCGTGCCCGTCGGAGCTGTTTTCGGTGAGCTCACGGCTGCTATCCCCATCTCGGGCGGCATCGTCGAGTATGTCGATCGTAGCTTTGGCCGTACGCTGAGCTATATCACCGGTTGGCTCTTGGCCCTGGGCAACGGCATCCTGTGCCCGTGGGAGGCAATCGCTATCTCGACCCTCGTGTCCGAGATGTTCGGCAGCCTGCCCGGTCTTGAGTGGCTGCGTGCCGTCAAGCTCTATACCATCCTGGGCGCCGACGTTTACCTGTTCCCGACGCTGATCGCGCTCGGCTTTGCAGTCTACGTCATCTTCCTCAACTTCCGCGGTGCCAGCTCGGCCGCCAAGCTCCAGGCCTTCCTGACCAAGGCCCTGCTCTGCGGCATGCTGCTCGCCATGGGCGTCTCGCTGTTCACCGGTTCGCCGGAACACGCCATGCCCGTGTTCTCCCAGGTCACCGGCGCTGGTGGCGGCAAGCCCGCTACCGAGGGCACCAGCCTGTTCGCCGGCATCGTGTCGGTCCTGGTTCTGACCCCGTTCTTCTACGCCGGTTTCGACACCATTCCTCAGCAGGCTGAGGAAGCAGCCGAGGGCCTCAACTGGAACAAGTTCGGCAAGATCATCTCCCTGGCCCTGCTGGCCGCAGGCGGCTTCTACATGGTCTGCATCTACTCGTTCGGCACCATCCTCGACTGGCATGAGTTCGTTAAGAGCCCGGTTCCCGCGCTTGCCTGCCTCAAGGGCATCAACATGCTCCTGTACCTGGCCATGCTCGTCATCGCCACGCTTGGACCCATGGGCCCGATGAACTCCTTCTACGGCGCCACGAGCCGCATCATGCTCGCCATGGGCCGAAAGGGCCAGCTGCCCGAGAAGTTCGCCGAGGTCGATCCCAAGTCCGGCGCTCCCAAGCTCGCCTGCGTCGTTCTGGGCGTCATCACCGTCGTCGGTCCGTTCCTGGGCAAGAACATGCTCATCCCTCTGACCAACGTGTCGGCTCTCGCCTTCATCTTCTCCTGCGGCATGGTCGCCCTCGCTTGCCTGCGCATGCGCTTCACCGAGCCCGACCTGCCTCGTCCCTACGAGGTGCCCGGCGGCAAGTTTGGCATCAGCCTCGCTATCGTTGCCTGCGGCACCATCATTGGCCTGCTCGTGATCCCGTTCTCTCCCGCCTCCCTCAACATGGTGGAGTGGAGCATCGTGATCGGCTGGTTGGCTATTGGCCTGGCCCTCATGGCTTTCACCAATTCCCGCAAAAAGTAACGCCTAGCCGGGGCGGATCGGGTGCGCGGAATCCTCTCTCCCGCGCACCGAACCCGGCACCACTTGGGTAGCTTTGTGAGGCCTTAACCCAACACGGCCTCGCCCACTATATGGATCCATAAGGAGGAACCATGTCCACTAAGTACGCAATCGTTGGCGGCAAGCTCATCGACGGTACCGGTGCCGAGCCGGTCGAGAACTCCCTCGTTCTCGTCGACGACAACGGCAAGATCGAGTATGCCGGTGCTATGCAGGACCTTCCCGAGGGCGTTGAGGTTATCGACGCCGCCGGCAAGACCGTCCTTCCCGGCCTGATCGACACCCACCTGCACTTCTCGGGCAACCTGACCGACGATGACACCGATTGGGTTATGCAGCCGCTCCTCGAGAAGCAGGCCGTCGCCGTCAAGCAGGCCTACGACTGCCTCACCCACGGCCTCACCACCGTCTGCGAGATCGGCCGCTTTGGTATCCAGATCCGTGACTGCATCGACAAGGGCGTCTTTAAGGGCCCGCGCGTTCTGGCCACCGGCCTGGGCTTCTGCCGCGTTGCCGGTCACGGCGACTCCCACCACTGCACCCAGGAGCTCAACAAGGAATCCCACCCCTGGGGCGACCAGGTCGACGGTCCTTGGGATCTGCGCAAGGCCGTCCGTCGTCGTCTGCGCGAGAACCCCGATGCCATCAAGATCTGGGCTACCGGTGGCGGCATCTGGCGCTGGGACTCCGGTCGCGACCAGCACTATTGCTCCGAGGAGATCCAGGCCGTGGTCGAAGAGGCAAAGATGGTCGGCATCCCCGTGTGGAGCCACTGCTACAACAACCACGCCGCTGCCTACGATTCCGTTCGCTTTGGCTGCGAGCAGCTGATTCACGGCTTCGATATCGATGAGCGCACCATGGACCTCATGGCCGAGCAGGGCACCTTCTTCACCCCGACGATCGCCTTCCTGCCCACCTGGTACGCCACCTATCCGCCCGTCTACGTCCCCGAGCTGCACGACAAGTACGAGGGCACCCTGGTCGAGAAGGAGCTGCAGCGCAACTACGACTGCCTGCGCGAGGCCAAGAAGCGCGGTGTCGTCATGACGATCGGCTCCGACTCCTTCTCCTTCGTCACCCCGTACGGTACCTGCTCCATCGAGGAGATGTACGAGTTTGTCGACAAGATCGGCTTCACCCCGGTCGAGACCATCACCTGCGCCACCCTCAACGGTGCCAAGATGTGCCACATCGAGGACGAGACCGGTTCCATCGAGGCCGGCAAGTGCGCCGACCTGCTGGTCGTCAACGGTGACGTCGCCGCCGACATCCACGTGCTCAACACCGACAACATGGACGTCATCATGAAGGACGGCTGGATCGTCGAGGCTGGCACCTTTGGCGAGGCCAACAAATACAGCGCCTAAGATACCGTTTGTCGATGGCTGGATGTAAAACACAGTTTTTGATTGCATAATGCAATGGAGAGGGTCGCTTGCGGCCCTCTTTATTGCTATGGGTGCGGTAGATAAAAGGGGATGACGGTGGATTTAAACAGGCTGATTCTGGGCAAGAGCTACAACTCTACCAAGGTCTTTCGTACGGCCCAGCATGTGGTCCAGGCCATCCTGCTCGGTGTTGTCGTTCCGGCGCTTATCCTGTTGCTTATCTGGGATTTAACCGATAATCCCAATCCCGTTCCGGGCGTTGTCGTTATTGCCGGCCTGGTCATGCTGTGCTTCTTTTTCTCGTATGTCTTTGTGGTCCCCGACGACCTCACATCGAGCGCAACCGACCGTACACTCGCCATCGCATCAAAAATATTCGCCTACACGTCGCGTGGCCTTACGCCCGAAGCTGCCCTGGGCGCCTCCAAAATCATTCTGTCCGAAACTATCGCCTCGGCCATCTGCTTCACCGACGGCAAGCAGGTGTTGGCAAGTTGGGGCGAGGATTCGACAAAGTGTCCCGCCGGCACCCCGGTCGTGCTCGAGACCACGCTCAGTGTGATTGAGACGGGCGAGCAGAGCGTGTTTTCGCGTGACACCTCCAATGAGACGGGTGGCTATTTTCCCCGCCTGCGCGCCGGTATTGTCGCACCGCTTACCGTGCGCGGGCATTGCGTGGGTACGCTCGAGCTGTACTATCCCCGCCTGAGCAGCATCGATATGCGCCAGACGGCGTTAGCCTCGGGCTTTGCCGATCTCATTTCCACGCAGCTCGCCAGCTTTGAGCTCGAGCGCCAGGACGAGCTTACGGCCCGCGTGGAGCTGCGCGCCCTACAGTCGCAGGTCGACCCGCATTTTCTGTTCAATACCATCAGCACTATCGTGTCGCTCGTGCGAACCGAGCCCGACAAGGCGCGATCGCTGCTGATCGACTTTTCCAATTACTATCGTCAGACGCTTTCTGACTCCGATACGCTCACCACGCTCGAGCATGAGGTGGAACAGGGCACTCGTTATATCAATCTTATGCAGGCCCGGTATGGCGACGGCCGTCTGCGCGTTTCGGTCGACATCGACTTTGAGGTGCGCGACAGCATGGTGCCGCCGTTTATCTTACAGCCGCTGCTCGAAAACTGTATCAAGCATGCCCAGCGCGAGACCGAGCCGCTTTCTATTCGTGTTGGGGCTTTTGAGACCGATGACGGTCTGGAGATCATCGTCGAAGATGACGGCATCGGTATGAGCGAAGAAGTCTGCGCGCACCTGTTTGAGCAGCATCGCCGAGAGGAGCCCGAGAGCATTACCGCCGACGGCTCCATCAAGCGAGGCTGCGGCCTGGCGCTCTTCAACGTGCTTCAGCGCATCCATTTCTTTTACGGGGAAGATTCTGGCATGCGCGTGAAGTCCCAGGAGGGCGTGGGGACGCAGGTCATCGTCGAGCTGAACGGCGAGCCGCATGAGCCGGCGCCGATGAAGGTGTAGCGCGCGGTTGGATTGAGAGAAAAAAGAGGGGAAGCGCATATGTCCGAGGGATGGAACATCTTGGTGGTTGATGACGAGCCTCCTATTAGGGCTGAGCTACGTTATCTGCTGGAAAAGGATGCACGTGTGGGACAGATTGCCGAGGCGGGCAATGTCACCGAGGCCGTGGAGTCGATTCTGTCGAACAAGCCCGACGTGCTGTTTTTGGATATCACGATGCCCGGCCGCTCGGGAATTGAGCTAGCCGAGACCCTGCAAAACCTAAAGACGCCGCCGGTGGTGGTGTTTGTGACGGCGTTTGCAGAGTTCGCGGCCGACGCGTATAACCTCGATGCTGTCGACTATGTCGTCAAGCCGGTCGAGGATGCCCGCCTGTCAAAGGCGCTCGACAAGATCGAAACCGCCCTGGGTGTTCGCCGCGCTGTCCATACCCCGCGCCAGCCCCTTCGCCTGACGGTGGACCGCGGGGGTAAAAAGGTGTTCATCCCCGTGGCGGATGTCTGCTACTTTGAGGCGCGTGCCGATTTTTGCAACGCCGTCTGCGCCGAGGGAACATATCTGATTAATGAGTCGATCTCTTCGCTCGAACGTCGCTTGGGCTCCGAGGGCTTTATCCGCGTCCATCGCAGCTATCTGGTCAATTTGGAAGACGTGCACAATGTTGAGATTGGCTCCACGGGGTTGATGGAGCTCAGGCTCGACCGCGTGAGCTCGACGGTGCCGGTGTCCCGCCGTCGTGCCGCCGAGGTCAAGTCGCACCTGGGGCTTGCGTAAGAGGCTTGCGTGCCGTCGTTTACCATCGCAGGTTTGGTATGGGCGCGCGGTGGGCATAATGGGTGGCATCGAATGAAATCGAAAGGATCATTATGCCCGCGCTTATCACCCATCATCTGTTTGGCGAGGAAAGCATCGACCGTCTTCCGCAGGGCGTCATCACGTCCGATGAAGAGCGCATTGCCTTTATCTTGGGCAACCAAGGCCCCGACCCGTTTTTCTTTCACATTCTGACACCGCGTGTTTCCGACTGCACGCTGCTGGCTCAGGTCATGCACCGCTCGCGCATGTCGCGCCAGTTCTCGTGCCTGCGCGATGGCGTGTCGCACCTGCAGCCGCGCGATGCCAATCTGGGTCGCGCGTTTGCGCTGGGCCTGCTGTCGCACTATGTGCTCGACCGCAATGCCCATCCCTTTGTCTACGAGCAGCAGTTTGGCATTGTTGAGTCCGACCCCGAGCTCGAGGCTTCGGGCAGTCAAGTTCACGCCGTGCTCGAAAGCGACCTGGACGTGCTGATGCTGCAGCTTAAACGTGACGGGGCCACGGTCGAGGATTATCCGCCGGCGGGCGAGATCGTCACTACCGACCGCATCAATCGCGTTGCCGGCGTGCTGATGAGCTACGTCGCCGGGCGCGTGTACGGTATCGACATCCCGGCGGGGGAGTACGCCGGCGCCGTAGCCGACATGCAGCTGCTCTACCGTACTATCGAGCCGGCCGGTTCGGCCAAGACGCGCGCGATTGCCCTGCTCGAGGGCTTGGTGCACGATTATTCGCTGCTCGACGGCCTTGCGCACCGCGTGACGACCGAGCTGCCCGAGCGTACCGGCAACCTGGGCCACTTGGCATGGAAGAACCCCTTTACTGATGAAGTCTCGACCGAGAGTTTCCCCGAGGTCTTTGACCGCGCGCTGGTCGATTACGAGTGCACGGTCGCCCGCTTTATCGAGACCGGCGATATGGAAGCCGTGACCAACCACGTCAATTACAGCGGTCGCGTGCTCGGCGCCGACGAGGAGTTCGACCGCGAGGAGTAGGGCTCGTGCGTGCCCCCTTTGCCGAATCCTTACCGGCGCCTCTGGACAATTGGGGTACGATGAACTAACTGCATATCGGGCGAATACGAAGGGGCCCTGTCCATGAAATACACCAAGCTCGAGCGTAACTGGGTTATGTACGATGTGGGCAACTCGGCCCTCGTGCTGCTCAATACCTCGGTGGTGCCCATCTACTTTAACGCCATCAATACCGGTGCTTCCTCGGCAGACCTGGTGGTCGCTTGGGGCAACGCTCAGACGATTGCCTCGCTAGTCATTGCCATGCTCATGCCCATTCTGGGCGCGCTTGCCGATTACGCCGGCAACAAGATCAAGTTCTTCTTGGGCTTCTTCCTCACGGGCCTGGTCCTTTGCCTGGCGCAGGCTATCCCAATGTCCGCCATGGCATTTTTGACCGTGTACGTGCTGTGCACCATCGGCCTTAACTCTTCTATGACGTTCTACGACGCCATGCTGCCCGACATTACCACCGACGAGCGCATGGACGCCGTGTCCAGCTCGGGCTATGCCTGGGGTTACATCGGTTCCACCGTACCGTTCATCATCTGCCTGGCGCTTATCATGGGTGGCCCCGCTCTTGGCGTCCCCACCATGCTGGCAACGCGTCTGTCGTTTATCATCACCGGTGCCTGGTGGCTCATCTTTACCCTGCCGCTCATTCGCACCTATAAGCAAAAGTACGGTCGCGAGCGCGGTCCCCAGGACACCATCGGCCACATCGTGGGCGGTGTGTTCTCCGAGGTCGGACACACCATGCGCGAGATCGCCCACAACAAGACCGTGCTGGTCTACATGATCGCGTTCTTCTTCTACATCGACGGTGTGCACACGGTCATTTCCATGGCAACCAGCTACGGCTCGGCTCTGGGTATCGATTCGACCCAGCTGGTGCTGGCGCTGCTCGTCACGCAGTTTGTGGCCTTTCCGTCCGCCATCATCTACGGCAAGCTCGCCGGACGCGTGGGCACGCTCAACATGATTCTGGTGGCGGTCGCTGCCTACATGGGCATTGTGCTGTTCGCCGCGTTCTTCCTAAAGACCGCCTTTGAGTTCTGGGTGCTTGCCATTATGGTCGGCCTGTTCCAGGGCGGCGTGCAGGCGCTCAGCCGTAGCTACTTTGGCCGCATTATCCCTAAAGAAAAATCCAACGAGTACTACGGCTTCTTTGACATCTTTGGTCGTTATGCAAGCGTCATGGGCACTTTTCTAGTGTCGGTCGTCACCTCGCTGACCGGCAACCCGTCGCTGGGCGTCCTTTCCATTGGCGTGCTGCTGGTTGTTGGCTTTATGCTGCTGGTCCGCCTGTCCCGCATGACTCAGGCGGCGGCGTAAGGCAACCGGGCTCAGTACAGCAATTGTGCCTATCTACAGTACTCTTTTGGAAGTAGCCGCATAAATCATTCTGACTTCCGAGCAATGTTTAGCCCAAGTGGGTATGATGGAATCAGCTAGGTCGCGGGGCGTCGCCTGTGTTTGGCGGCGCCCCGTTTTTGTGTTGCAAGGAGGGTAAAGGTATGAACGCCACGGTTGTGATCCCAACATATTGGGCGGGCGATGATACCCAAGCAAACGCTCCCGGCACCTACGATCACTCGACGCGACTCAACGCCGACAATCCCGAACTCGACCGCTGCCTGGCCTCGCTTGAGCAGGTGTGCGACATCCCGCGCATCATCCTTTTGGTGGTCTGTCCTGTTTCTGCCACAGCCGATGTGTCGCTGCGCGTGCACGAGATTGTCGACGCGCATCCCACGCTCAAGGTCACCGTTGTCACCAACACCCAGGCCTCGCGCATCGCAGACCGGGTTGCTCAGATCGCGCCCAAGGGTTCGGGCGAGTGCGTGAGCCTGCGAGGCTACGGTGCCATCCGCAACATGGGGCTAGCCTGTGCCGCTGTGCTGGGGCATGACGCGGTTATCTTTTTGGATGACGATGAGACTGTCATCGACGCCGACTTTATGAAGCGCGCGACCTATGCGTTGGGGCAGCAGACGCGTCAGGGCTTGCCGATCTTGGTCAAGAGCGGCTATTTCTACGATCGCGACGGCTCGCCGCTGGCTCCCACGGACAAGGCGGGCATCTGCCATCGTTGGTGGACCAAGCGCATCGAGTTCAACCGTTGGATGAAAAAGGCGCTCTCGGGCACCCGCATCTCGCGCTCCAACTACGTGTGCGGCGGCCTGATGGCCCTGCACGCCCGCGCCTTTACGCGTGTGGCCTTTGACCCGTTTATCACCCGCGGCGAGGACTTGGATTACCTCTTTAACATGCGTATGTTTGGCTACGACGTGTGGTTTGATAACGAGTGGACCGTGCGCCATCTGCCTCCGGAGTCCGAAAAGCGCTCACCGCGCTTTATGCAGGATGTATACCGTTGGTACTACGAACGGGCCAAGTTGACGTTCGCCGCGCATCAAAAGGAGCTCATCCCCGTTACGGCGGCATCGCTCATGCCCTACCCGGGCCCGTGGATTTCGCGCGAGCTCGACGACCGCGTGCGCAAGACCGCTATGGTCCGCAGCGTGTTTACCCGCGAGCATGAGGGCTACCTGCGCATTTGGCGCCATGGTATCGGCGAGGCAAAGGCCTATGCGCGCCAAAACGCTGCAAGCTACCTGCGTTTCCAGAGCTTTTGGCCCAAGATCATGGACGGGCTTTGGCGTGACGCACAACTGATCAGTATCCTGGAGGGGGCCGAATGATCGACCGCCGCGCCCAGCGCGATAGTTCAATATCAATCTTTCGCATCATTGCCGTTGCATGCGCCATTTGCGTGCTGGTGTACTTTATTTTTGCCTTGGTGACCGGTATCGAGCCGATCGCCACGGTGATTGCCTGCGCGCTGCTGTGCATCTTTCTGTGCATCTTTATCTTTTTGACGCTCAATCCCGATTCGGTGCGCTCCCAGTACACCGAGGAGACGCTCTCGGTGGCCTCGGCCATGCTCGAGGACATTAAGGGCGGTCTGACGCAGGAGTCGGCGCGTTTGGTGTGCCGGCGCATTTTGCCCGAGACGCGCGCCATGACGGTGGCCATCACCGACGAGGACAACGTGCTTGCCTGCGCGGGCGAGTTTGAGGAAAAACTGCTGCCCGATACTCCCATCCACACGCTTGCCACACGCTACGTTATCGAACATGGCATCGTGCAGTCGTTCAACCGTATGGTGGATGTCGTGGGCTCGGACGGCTCGCACAACCAAGTTCCCGCCGGCATTATCGCCCCCATCAAGGTGGGCGATCGTACCGTCGGCACGCTCAAGTTCTACTACAAGACCCCGCGCGCCGTCGACCGTACCCAGTATGCGCTTGCCTCGGGCTTTGCCGAGATCTTGTCCACGCAGCTCGCCATCCACGAGCTCGAGGTGCAAAAGGAACTCACGGCGCGCGCCGAGGTGCGTGCGCTGCAGGCGCAGATTAACCCGCACTTCCTGTTCAACACGCTGAACACCATTGCATCGTTTACACGCACCGACCCGCTGCGGGCCCGCGAACTGCTTCGTGAGTTCTCATCGTTCTATCGTGCCACGCTCGACAACTCGGGATCGCTTATTCCGGTCTCGCGCGAGGTCGCACAGACCAAGCGCTACCTTACCTTTGAGAAGGCCCGCTTTGGCGAGGACCGCGTGCTTGCGACGTTCGATGTGTCCGAGGACGTGGAAGATACGCTGGTGCCGGCGTTCGTGATCCAGCCGATTGTCGAGAACGCCGTGCGTCATGGTATGGGCGATGACGACGCCCTGAGGATCGACGTGACCGTTCACCAAGACGGCGAGGATGCAATCTTGATTGCCGTGGCCGATAATGGCGTGGGCATGGATGAGGGTACCGCCGCCAGACTGTTTGACGAGCGCTCTGCCCGTCCCGACGCCAGCTCTCCCCAGGGTGGCGGCGCCGGTGTGGCCATGCACAATATTTCGGAGCGCATCCATCGCTTTTTTGGGCCGCACTCCTATACGCGTGTCGAATCGGCGCCGGGCAAGGGCACCAAAGTGCTTCTTCATCTTGATTTGTCAGAGAGCATCTTTGACATTCAAGAGTAAAATAAAAAGCTACGGGCTCAACGTCATGCGACGGACGCCCGGCGTAGTTAGTTGACGAAAGGTTTTATCCCTATGCTGCGTGCGATGATTGTGGATGATGAGGCGCCGGCTCGCTCGGAGCTTCGCTTCCTGCTCGAGCAAACGGGCAAGATCGGCACGATCACGGAGGCGTCGAGCGTCCGCTCCGCCATCGAGATGCTTATGGAAAGTCGCGTGGATGTCGTGTTTCTCGATATCTCGATGCCCGGTGCCTCGGGCCTGCAACTTGCCGAGGCGCTGCATAAGCTCAAAAATCCGCCGGCGATCGTGTTTGTGACTGCGTATAGCGACCATGCGGTCGAGGCATTCGACGTGGATGCTGTCGATTATCTGATGAAGCCGGTCGAGGAAGCTCGCTTGGATCGCGCGATCGAGAAGGTCATGCAACGCGCCAAGCCGGTTACGGACAGCAAGGTGACCATCGAGCGTATCCCGGTGGAAAAGGGCGGCCGCAAGGTGCTCATTCCCGTGGATGACATCCGCTTTATCATGGCAAAGGACGATTACTCCTGCATCTATACCGTCGATGATCGCTTTTTGTCGACGACCTCGCTGGCGCAGTTTGAGGCCAAGCTCTGCGACTTTGGCTTCTTCCGTGTTCACCGCCGCTATATCGTCAACCTAGCGTGCGTCACGGACGTTGAGACGGTGCCCTCGGGCGCCATCCAACTGGGCATTACGGGCGTCGACGAACGCGTGCCGGTTTCGCGCCGCCGCGTCGTGCCGCTCAAGAAGGCCCTGAGTCTCTAGCACACTGGCCCCGCAGCCCTGTAGACCCATCGTCTGCGGAGCCGTGGGGCCTTTTTTGTATGTATCTGCCGAATCGTTTTTTGCGGAAGGGATCCCATGAACAGTGCAAGCGCCAAGCGCATCGACATCATCTCGGACACCCACGGCTATTTATCGCCTGCGCTCTTGGATGAGCTTGAGGGCGCAGACCTGATCATCCACGCCGGCGACCTCACGTCAGAGATGGACTACGAGCACCTGTGCACCATCGCCCCCGTGCGGGCCGTATTGGGCAACAACGATTACTACCGCGACTACGGCCCCGATGTAGACCGTCTTGCGCTCTTTACCTACGAAGGTCTCAAATTCGCCGTAGCCCACTACCGCGAAGACCTTCCGGTGGGATCCGTAGACGTAGCCATCAACGGCCACACCCACGTAACCAAAGAAGCCCAAGTGGGCCGCTGCTTAGTCCTCAACCCGGGCAGCGCCAGCTACCCCAGAGGCACCCGAGGCCCCACCATGGCCAGAATGCTCGTTAAAGACGGCAAGATCCTAAGCACCAAGTTTATTGACTTGGACTAACCGCAACAAAAACGGGGGATGCACAACGCATCTCCCGTTTTTCTTTGAGCCAAAGTAAGAAGTCCAACCAGAACAATCAGACCAACCCCGCCGAGGAGCATGCGGGCTAGCCGCGCAGCGGCGCACGCCCGAAAAACTGGTTGAACAATGTGACGGCAGGGAGGGTCTCCGGGGCTGGGGGCGGGGGTTAAGTTTGTCGCGAGTTCCGCACGCAAAGGAAAGCACTTAATGTGCTTTCCGTCTTGCGCAGGACTGTAGAGCAGCAAACTTAACCCGGCCCGGCCCCCGATGGCCCCAGACCGGCGGGATGGACCAGTTCAGATGGGGCTTTGATGCATGGGTGGTCTGTTGTTGTGCAAATGGGTATCATACTGTGGTTATTGCATCGACTCTGCGATGCATGTTTGTACGTTCCCGGCGGTCGGTTTGCCAGAAGCGCCCCGTCGGTTGTTCCAGACCCGTTTCGAAGAAAGGAAACCACACTAACCTATGGCAGCTAAAAAATCATCTCCCTTGAAGATCATTCCGCTCGGCGGCCTTGACGGCATCGGCAAGAACATGACGGTCTTCGAATGCGGCGACGACATGGTGCTCGTTGACGCTGGCCTCATGTTCCCCGACGATTCCCAGCCCGGTATTGACCTGGTGCTTCCCGACTACACCTATGTTCTGGAGAACGAGGAGAAGCTCCGCGGTATCGTCGTCACCCACGGCCACGAGGACCACACCGGTTCGCTTCCGTATCTGCTGCAGGACCTCAACAACAAGGTGCCCATCTTCTCGAGCAAGCTGACGCTTGGCTTTATCGAAGGCAAGCTTTCTGAGTTCCGCATCCGCGCACCCAAGTTCCGCGAGGTTAAGGGCGGCAGCCATGTCAACCTCGGCGGCATCTCGCTCGACTTCTTCTCGATGACGCACTCCATCCCCGGCGCTCTGGGCGTGTTCATTCGCACCAATCAGGGCACCGTTATGCACACTGGCGACTTTAAGCTCGACCAGACGCCCATCGATGGTGTCACGCCCGACTATGCCGCTATCAGCCGCTTTGCCAAGCAGGGCATCGACCTGTTGCTGTCCGACTCCACCAATGCCACGGTTCCCGGCTTTACCAAGTCCGAGGCCGAGGTTGGTCCCAACCTACTGCATGCCATCAAGAACGCCCCGGGTCGCGTGTTCGTCGCTTCGTTCTCGAGCCATATCCATCGTTTGCAGCAGATCTGCGATGCCGCCCGCAAGTGCGGCCGTAAGGTCGTTGTGACCGGTCGCTCCATGCTCACCAACACCCGCGTCGCGCGCGAGCTGGGCTACCTCAACATCGACGATGCCGATATCATCGATGCCTTCGATATCGATAACCTGCCCGACGACAAGATCGTCGTCATGTGCACCGGTTCTCAGGGCGAGCCGCTGTCGGCCCTGTCCCGCATGGCCAATGGCGAGCACAAGACGCTCTCTATCCACGAGGGCGATACCGTCATCCTCTCGGCAACTCCCGTTCCCGGCAACGAGAAAGCCGTTCAGCAGGTCGTCAACAGCTTGGCCAAGCTCGGCTGCGACGTGTGGGATAAGAACCGTGCTCTTGTCCACGTCTCGGGCCACGGCAGCCAGGAGGAGCTCAAGCTCCTGATGGCCATGGCCAAGCCCACGTACTTTATGCCGGTTCACGGTGAGGCCGTGCATCTGCGCGCCCATGCCCAGCTGGCCCGCAAGATGGGCATCAAGGACGATCATATCTTTATCCTCGATAACGGCGACACGCTCGAGATGCGCGGTGGTATCGTCAAGCGCGGTACGCCCGTCGAGTCCGGTGTCGTTTACGTCGACGGCCTGCGTATCGGCGATACCGACCCCATCGTCCTGCGCGATCGCCAGAAGCTCGCCAACGACGGTATGGTCACGGCCGTTGCCATCGTCTCCCTCAAACACAAGAAGATCGAGGCCATCGAGTTCTCGGGCCGCGGCGTCTCGTTTGCCATCGACGACCAGTTCTCCGAGGATGCTTCCGCGTCCATTATGAAGACGATCGAGAAGGGTAAGTTTAGCTTTACCAGCAGCGGTTCCGATGCCATTCGCAAGGCCGTGCGCGATTCGCTCTCTAACTTTATCTGGAGCCGTACGCGCACCCGTCCGATGATCATCCCGGTCGTCATGGAGGTTTAGTTTGGCGCGCGGATCTGCACAAAACGCCAAAGTCAATAAGGCCAACAACCAACCGGCATCTGCTAAGGGTGCCGGTTCCCATCTGCGTGCCAATAAGGGCCACGAGTCCGAGTTTGATGAGTTTGAGCCCTTGGTCGAGCCTTCGGCCAATCGCGATATCGCCGGTGTGGTCATCGCCGTTTTGGCGATCGCGTCCTTCATTGCCGTGATCTCTCCGGCAACAGCGCCCGTGACGGCTGCGGTTGCCGGTTTCTACCACCTGGGCTTTGGTCTGGGCGCCTACGTGCTGCCGATCGTCATCTTGCTGTTTGCCGCCACGCTCTTTTTGGGTGAGGACTCGCCGCTCAACGTGCGCTCTGTTGCGGGCGGCGCCTTGGTCTTTATCGCCGTCGTCTCCATTCTTTCGCTGATGGTGCCGGGCACGAGCGATTCGTGCGACCTTATGTTTACGCCGCAGAACCTTTCCGTGTCGGGCGGCTACATTGGCGCCTTTATCGCAAGTGCCTTGCAAAACGCCCTGGGTAAACCTATCGCCATGGTTGTCTTGCTGGGGCTTGTCGTCGTTGGTTTGGTCATTATCGGCTTTTCGGTGGGTGGCGTTTTGCGCTCCGCACGCGATCGCGCTGCCGATTTTGCCGAGCGTCGACGTGCCGATGTCAATGCGAGCCCGTGGGGCGATGAAGAGGCCCTGTCGGTTCCCGGCGTCGCCCGTCCGCACCTTAGCATTCTGCGCCAGAAGGGGACTGACGCCGCGGTGACCACGGTCATGGGTGGCGATGTCGACCCGGTTTTGGATGACGACGAGGACGATGACCCATTTGTCGACGTATCCGAGTCGGTTGAAGCCGAGCGCGCCAAGACCACGCTGCTGCCGCGCCGCCATGCCAAGAAGGGCAAGGCTGCGCCCAAGCTCAACACAAGCGAGCCCGACCCGTCTTGGTCCGATAGCGAGATTGAGCTCACCGAGGGTGACGACGAGGACGACGAGGCTCCGCTCGAGACCGCCAAGACAACCTTGCTGCCGCGTCGCCACGCCAAGCGCGGCCAGGTCACTGGACAGCTTTCGATGGAGGACGATCCGGACAAGGTTGACGAGTCCGAGCCGCCGTTTGCCGTGAACCCTGTTTCGGCCGCACCTCAGATTCCCGACTTCTTAAAGCATCCCAAGGTTGCCGATGCGCCTGCCACGAGTGCTGTCGAATCGGCTGCGGCTCGTGATGGGGGAGCGGACGGCGGCGCCGCAGATAACGAGGGCGAAGAAGAGGACGGCCTCAAGCTTCCGCCGCTCGAAATCCTACATGCCAACCCGCAGTCGGCTTCTGCCGCGTCTTCGGATAAGGAGCTGGAGCAGACCGCTGAGTCACTGCAATCCACCTTGCTTGAGTTTGGCCGCAGTGCCCGCGTGGTCGGCTGGATCGCCGGCCCCACGGTGACGACCTTTAAGCTGCAACCTGGCGAGGGCGAGCGCGTGAGCAAGATTTCGAGCCTCGAGGACGATATTGCGCTTTCGCTCGCCGCCCAGTCGGTTCGTATCTTTGCCCCGATCCCCGGCACCTCGCTCGTGGGCATCGAGATTCCCAACCGCAAGCGCCAGAACGTCAATCTGGGCGACGTGCTGCCCTATGTGAAGGGCGGTCCGCTCGAGCTTGCCATCGGCCGCGACGCCGAGGGCACGCCGGTCGTCGCCGACCTCGCCAAGATGCCTCACCTGTTGATCGCCGGTACGACCGGTTCTGGTAAGTCGGTGATGATCAATTCCATCATCACGACCTTGCTCATGCGCGCCCTTCCCGAGGACGTTCGCCTGATCATGGTCGACCCCAAGCGCGTCGAGCTTGCGGGCTATAACGGTCTGCCGCATCTCTATGTGCCCGTGGTGACCGAGCCCAAGCAGGCCGCGAGCGCTCTGCAATGGGCTGTGTCCGAGATGGAGCGTCGCCTGAAGGTCTTCGAGCGTCTCAACGTGCGTAAGATCTCGACCTACAACGAAAAGCAGGCTGCTGGCGAGTTTGAGCATTACGACAATCCGCCGCAAAAGATGCCCTACCTTGTCATTATCATTGACGAGCTCTCTGACCTGATGATGGTCGCCGGTAAGGATGTCGAGGCCTCGATCGTGCGTATCGCCCAGCTGGGCCGTGCCGCCGGTATTCATCTTATCGTTGCCACGCAGCGCCCCAGCTCCAACGTGGTGACGGGCCTCATCAAGGCCAACATCACCAACCGCATCGCCTTTAACGTCGCCACGGGCATCGACTCGCGCGTCATCATCGACCAGATGGGTGCCGAAAAGCTCACCGGTTTGGGCGACATGCTGTTCTCCAAGGTCGACTGGGGCAAGCCCCGCCGTATCCAGGGCTGCTTTGTCTCGGATGACGAAATCAACGAGATTGTCGAGTTCGTCAAGTCGCAGAGCGAGCCCGACTACCACGAGGAGATCCTGTCTGCCGTGGCGCCCGCTTCAATGTCCATGGCGGGTGGCGGCGGCATTGTCCGCACCGGCGTCGCCGAGCCGCAAGACGATGATCCGCTCATCTGGGAAGCCGCCCATATTGTGGTGGAATCGCAGCTTGGCTCCACATCTGGCCTGCAACGTCGTCTGAAGGTTGGCTATGCGCGTGCCGGGCGTATTATGGACATGCTGGAAGAAAAGGGTGTCGTCGGACCGCCCGACGGTTCCAAGCCGCGCAAGGTCCTGTTGGACGAGGAGGGGCTTGCCGCGCTGGAATCTGTCGACGCCGAGATGGCACGTGAAGATCGTGAGTTTGGAGGATTCTGATGGCTGCACGCTTTGGTGACATGCTGCTCGAGCAGCGTCGCCGAATGGGCCTTTCCATTCAGCAGGTCGCCAACACCATCAAAATCAGGCCGCAGATCATCGAGTTTTTCGAGACCGGTAACTTTGCTTCGATGCCGCCGCGCGGCTATGCGCAGGGCATGATTTCGAGCTATGCTCGCTTTTTGGGCCTCAATCCGCGCGAGGTCGTCAATGCCTACTTTGACGACCTGATGGCATACGAACGCGAGACGTCGCAGCAGGGCGGTCGTTTTCAGGACGCCGCCGGCTACGTCAATTCGCGTTCCTCGGTCGATAACGGGCGCTTCCTGATGGTTCAGGGCGGTCGTTCGACCCGCTATGGACAGCGTCCTCAGCAGGCCGGTTATATTACCGAGACGGGTTCGGGCGAGGAGATTCGCTCACAGCGTGACCGGTTCCGCAGTACGCCGATGCCCGAGGACCGTGCACTTCCCGCTGCCCGCGGCGTGGCGCGTGACCCTCGTGCCGGCTACGGCGACGGCGGCTATTCTGATCGCGGTCACCGTGGTGTCTCCACCGGACGCTCTCGCGGTGGCTATGCGGATGCCGATACCACGCAGGTGACGCCGCGTCTTCGCTCTCAATCACAGCCGTATGGCCAGCGCTCTTCGGCTCCGCGTGCGGGCCAGCGTGGCTATCAAGGCCGCGGTGAACTTGCGCCCCGCTCTGGTCAGCGCAGCCTTCAGGGCCAGGGTGGCTATCGCGGCCGTTCCGACAGCAATCGTGGTCGTATGCCTCAGGGAGGCGGCCGCAGCAGTTCCAGTCGTGGACGCGGCGGTTCCCGTACTCCTCAAAACAACGGTCTCGATCCGCGTATCGTCTACGCCGGCATCGGTGCCGTGGCGTTGCTGCTGATCGTGCTCATCGTGGTACTTCTGCGCGGCTGCGCATCTTCGACGCCCGAGACCACGCCCGAGACGCCCACTGCTACCAAGACGACGCCCAAGAAGTCTTCTAAGAAGACCGAAACGGTCGACGAGGACGAAGACACCGATGAGGCGACGGATGAGTCGACCGATTCGGACGCCACCAAGACGACGGCTAAAAAGGAAGAAAACGAGGTAACGAAGGTCAAGGTCTCCGTTGCCAAGGGAAAGACCGCCTGGATTGAGGTCAAGGTCGATGGCAAGTCGGTTTATGGCGCCCAGGCGACTGGCCCCTTTGAGCAGGAGTACACGCCTGAGTCCTCGATCGAGATCACCACGTCCAAGCCTTCCGATGTCACCGTTACCAAGAACGGCGAAAAGGTCCGTTACGATACCAAGACCTCGGGCGTGGCGCGTGTGACGATCACCGTTCCCAAGAAGGAGACGACTGGTTCCGAGAATGGTGAAAGTTCTGATGGTACCGACACCACCGATGGTGCCGACACCACCGACGGCCCCGATGCCCAGTCCACGGATGGCGCCGATACCGCAACTGACGGCCAGACGCCCACCGATTCTACCGACTATTCGTACGATAGCTACTAAGCCGCTCGTACGCGAAAGGAAACATCATGGCTAAAGATTCCAGCTTCGACGTCGTGTCCGAGGTCAACATGCAAGAGGTCGACAATGCCTTCCAGCAAACCACGCGCGAGATTTCCCAGCGCTATGACCTGAAGGATTCCGGCGCCACGATCGAGCTTTCGAAGGGCGACAAGCTCTTTACGATCAACGCCCCGGCCGACTTTGTCTCCAAGCAGATTATCGACGTGCTGAGCTCCAAGCTCATCAAGCGCGGCATCGACCTCAAGGCTGTCTCGTGGGATGCTCCGCAGGCGGCATCGGGCGGCACCGTGCGCGTGCTCGGCCATATCGTCGAGGGTATCGACCAGGCGACCGCCAAGAAGATCAACAAGGACATCAAGGACCAAAAGCTCAAGGTCAAGGTGACTATCGAGGCCGAGAAGCTGCGTGTTTCCTCTGCTTCGAAGGACGCGTTGCAGACCGTGATCCAGTTCCTGCGCGACCAGGACTACGGCCAGCCGCTGCAGTTCACCAACTACCGCTAATATCATTCGAAAGGACTGCTCTCCAACATGGATACACCGTTGGGCTCCGTGCTCTACATCACCCTCGGGTGCGCTAAGAACGAGGTTGACACCGACCGCATGCGTTCTCTTTTGACCGCCGCGGGCTACGAGGAGGCATTTGACCCACAGGATGCCGATATCGCCATCGTCAATACATGCTCGTTCCTCGCCTCCGCAACGTCCGAGAGCATCGAGACCACGCTCGAGCTCGCCAACGAGGTTCAGGACGGCGTTCGTTCTTGTCCCATCGTCATGTGCGGCTGTGTGCCGTCGCGCTATGGCGACGACCTGCCTGACGAGCTGCCCGAGGTCGCTGCCTTTGTGAAGGCCGACGAGGAGGACGGCATCGTGGCGGTCATCGATGGCGTGCTGGGCGTCGAGCGCGAGATTGCCGCCTATATTCCGCAGGTCAAGCGCACCGTCGAGGGCGCCGTTGCTTACGTCAAGATTTCCGATGGCTGCAACCGCTTCTGCAGCTTCTGCATGATCCCCTATATTCGCGGTCGCTATCATTCGCGCAATGCCGAGAGCATTATCTCCGAGGTACGCGACCTGGTTGCCGGCGGTGTGCGCGAGATCGTGCTGATTGGCCAGGACACGGGTATTTGGGGCACCGACTTTGCCGACGAAGACGTCACCGATGACTCGCCGCGCAATCTGGCGCAGCTGCTGCATGCCGTCGCCGAGGCCGTGCGCCCGCACAACGTCTGGGTCCGCGTGCTCTATCTGCAGCCCGAGGGCATGACCGACGAGCTTATCGATACGATTCGCGATACGCCCGAGGTGCTGCCTTATATCGATATCCCCGTGCAGCACTGCGACGCGCGCATCCTCAAGGCTATGCGCCGTTCTGGTTCGCGCCAGGAGCTCGAGGACCTGTTCCGCGATCTGCGTGAGCGTATCCCCGGCATCGTGATCCGTTCCACGGCCATGGTCGGCTTCCCGACCGAGACCGACGACGAGTTCCGCGACCTTATCGACTTTATGGACACCGTCGGCTTTGACTACACGAGCGTCTTTGCCTACTCGCAGGAGGAGGGCAGCCTGGCCGCCAAGATGGAGGGTCAGGTCGATGAGGAGGTCAAGCTCGAGCGCGCCCAGGAGGCCATGGACCTGGCCGAGTCGCTCGGTTTTGCCGCCACCGCCGCACATGTGGGCGAGCGCGCCCAGGTGATTGTCGACGGCATCGAGGAGACCGAGGACGGCGCCGAGCTGATCGGCCATGCTTGGTTCCAGGCGCCCGATTCCGATGGCGCGGTGCACTTGGACGCCAGCGAGGCGTCCGTGGGCGATATTCTGACGGTCGAGTTTACCGATAGCTTCTGCTATGAGCTTATCGGCCATGTTGTGGAGTAGGAGAGCATCGTGGCAAACGAGAGCAATAAGGAACTGACGAGTGTTTGGACGCCCGCCAACATCGTGACGTGCGTTCGCATCGTCTTTATCCCGGTGTTCATGATCGTGTCGGCGCTTTCTCACACGAGTGTTGCCGGTACAGATTGGAGCACCTTCGACGGCCCGCTCGCCGCCGCTGCCTTCATTCTGTATGTGATCCTGTCGTGCACCGATAAGGTCGACGGTTATCTGGCGCGTTCGCGCAATGAGATTACCGACTTCGGTAAATTCTTGGACCCCATCGCCGACAAGCTACTTGTGTTCTCGGCCTTGCTGCTGTTCTTGGACTTTGGCGCCGTGTCGGTTTGGTCCGTGTTCATCATCTTGTTCCGCGAGCTGTTGGTAAGCGCCCTGCGCATGGTTGCGAGTGCCGCCGGCGTGGTCGTTGCCGCCGATAAGCTTGGCAAGTACAAGACGGCGACCACCATGGTCTCCATCTGCGGTTACCTGTGCGTCTTTGCGATGGCCGGTTTGCACCTTGGTCCGCTGTCGCTGACGCTCGGCATCTACTCGGTGTCGCGCTTCCTGTACGCCGTTGCCGTTGTCCTGACCGTTATCTCGGGCGCCCAGTACTTCTGGAACTGCCGCAAGATCGTCTTTTCGGTCTAGGTCCTGGTGGGTATGACGGACTCTTTTGAGCAGATTTCCGCACATAACGAGGAGCTGGCGCGCGATATTGTCGAGCGCGCGAGCGCCCGGGGCGTGACGGTTTCGACGGCTGAGTCGCTGACAGCAGGTATGATCGCCTCGACGATTGCCGATATCCCGGGCGCCTCGGCGGTGCTGCGTGGCGGTGCGGTGACCTACTGCGATGAGATCAAGCATCGCGTTTTGGGTGTTGAGCAGGAGACGCTCGACTGCTATACCGCGGTGTCGCATCAGACCGCGCGCGAGATGGCGGCGGGTTCGCTGGAGCTGTATCAGAGCGATATTTCAGTGAGCGCAACGGGTTATGCCGGCCCCGGCGGCGGCACTGAGGACGATCCGGCTGGCACTTTCTATATTGGCTGGGCGTATCGCGCGGCTGATGGGGAAGTGCCGGTCGTGGACTCTGTGCGCTGCCATTATGAGGGCGACCGTTCGTGTGTTCGTGCCCATGCGGTCGCGGAGGCATTGGGACGCATTGCCCTTGTACTCAACTCTATGGAATAGACGTGTTTTAAGGGGCCTTAGGGCCCCTTAATTGTGGAGATAGGGACCTCTGACGAATTTAGCGTTTGCGCTGGTTATGGGTGTATTCTTGCCTTCCTTGTTCTTATTCGGCCCTTTGTGGTCAAGCATTTGGTCAGTGTTTGGTCGGCGTTTGGTTGGGTTTTGGAAAGACTGCCTGCATATGATTGGCCTGAACGGTTGACCACGAACAGCCGTTCGTTTATTATCGATACAGGTTGTTAAGAGGAGGGCTATTCATGGCCAAGAATTCAGGTCCCGTACGTACCGTTCATGCACCCACGACGGGTAAAGAGCGCGATGAGATGATCGCCACCACCAAGGCCGAGATCGAGAAGAAGTTCGGTCAAGGCTCCATCATGAGGTATGGTGACGGCGGCCCCGAGCTTGAGGTCGAGGCCATCCCCACGGGCGCTCTGGCACTCGATGCCGCTCTGGGTATCGGCGGTGTGCCGCGCGGCCGTATCGTCGAGATTTACGGTCCTGAGTCCTCCGGTAAGACGACGCTTTCGCTCGAGATCCTGGCCGAGGCCCAGGCAATGGGTGGCGTGGTGGCATTTATCGATGCCGAGCACGCGCTCGATCCCACGTATGCCGCCCGTATTGGCGTGGATATCGACGAGGTACTGATTTCCCAGCCTGATACGGGTGAGCAGGCGCTCGAGATTGTTGACATGCTCGTGCGTTCCGGCGCCATCGATGCCATCGTCGTCGACTCCGTCGCCGCGCTGACCCCGCGTGCCGAGATCGAGGGAGAGATCGGCGATACCACGGTCGGTTTGCAAGCTCGTCTGATGAGTCAGGCGCTCCGCAAGCTCGCCGGCTCGCTGTCCAAGTCCAACACGACATGCATCTTCATTAACCAGCTGCGAGAGAAGATCGGCGTCATGTTCGGCAACCCTGAGACCACGACGGGCGGCCGCGCCCTTAAGTTCTTCTCTTCGGTGCGTATCGACATTCGCCGCATCGACAGCATTAAGCTTAAGGATGAGGTTATCGGTAACCGCGTGCGTGCCAAGGTCGTTAAGAACAAGGTGGCAGCTCCGTTCCGTTCTGCTGAGTTCGACATCATGTACGGTACGGGCATCTCTAAGGAGGGCTCGATTCTGGACATGGCTGTCGAGTGCGGCATTTGCAAGAAGATGGGCTCCTGGTTTGCCTATGGCGAAGACAAGCTCGGCAACGGTCGCGAGGCCGCCAAGGCGTTCCTGCGCGAACACCCCGATTGTGCCGACGAGATTGAGCATAAGGTCCGCCTTGCCTGCGGGCTTGAGTTTGATGACGATGCTCCGTCCGAGGTCGAGCTGACCGATCAGCCTGCGCCTGAGGAGTTTGACGAGCTTTACGCCATCGATGGTTCCGCCATGCTCGATGATGACGACGAGTAGCGGTTACGCTCATGTCGTATACGGTGACCGAGGCCACGGTCGTCTTTCCCGATAAGAAGGCGGCCTCCTCGTTCTCGAGCGGGTATGCGTCCAAAAAGCCTTGCGCACATATCGATTGTGAGCTTGAGGGCGGTTTTGAGCGGTCCATTTGGATTCCCGTGCGGGTCGCGCGCCTGTATGTCAAAAATCGCCCCGATCTTCCCTGTGATTGGGATAACTTTCGTGAAGCGGTGCAGCTCATCGAGCGTAAATGTGCACTTACCATGGTGACCGAGATGCTATCGCGACGCGACCATGCGACGGGTGAGGTCCGTGACAAGCTGGCTCGCTACGGCTTTCACCAGTCCGCGATCGATTTCGCCGTCGAGCGCGCCACCGAGTATCGCTTTTTAGACGAGAACCGCTTTTGCTCGTACTTTATCGAGGAACGCAAGCGGCGCGGTTGGGGACAGCGTAAAATCGAGACCGAGCTCAAGCGCCGTCATGTCGTGCTCGATGACATTCCCGGTTATCCCGAGGATTATTTTGCCGTCGAAGACGATTTGGCGCGTGCGTCAGCCCTGCTCGCCAAGCGGCGTGTTCCAGAGACGCGCGGATTCGAAAAACTGGTTCGGTTTTTGATGGGCAAGGGCTTCTCGTATCACATCGCCGCCGATGCCGTTAAGGCACGTCTTAATGCCGAACGCGAGGAATGTGCGGTTTAGGCGTATGCGTTTTGTGGCCCTGCCGTTCACCGCGTTTTAGCCGCCGTGCTGGGGCCATTTATTTGACAGTTGTTGTGGTTCAACGTACGATAAACACTGTCATTTGCTTTGTGATATGTGCTCATCTGTGATGAGTTTGTTTATATGTTTATCTGTATCCGACCCGCATAAGCTGCGCCCATATTACTCAAATGTCGCGAGCCGTTCGTAAGGACGGTTCGCTTTGTTGTGTAACGAATCCATAAAAAGGAGTGAGCATGCCTATCATCGCAGCGCTCGTTGGCATCATTTTGGGTGCCATCGCCGCCATTGCCTACATGCGCACCGCCAAGCAGGGTAGTCTTCACGAGGCCGACGAAAAAATCCAGTCGGCACACGCACAGGCTGAGTCCCTGATCGGTGATGCTAAGCGTCAGGCCGAGACCCTCAAAAAAGAGGCTCTGCTCGAGGCTAAAGAGGAGATCATCAAGAACAAGCAGGCCGCCGAGGCCGAGGACAAGCAGCGTAAGAACGAGATTCGTACGCTCGAGAACCGCGTGATGCAGCGCGAGGAATCCCTCGATCGCCGCAACGACGCTCTCGACAAGCGCGAGCATCAGCTGTCCAGCCAGGCCGGTCAGGTCGAGAAGCGCTCCCGTGAGCTCGAGGAGCTCTGCGCAAAGCAGACCTCCGAGCTCGAGCGTATCGCCGACCTTACCCGCGAGGACGCCCACAAGGAGCTCCTCGATAAGGTTCGCGGCGAGGTCACCCACGAGGCCGCCACGATCATTCGCGAGTCCGAGCAGCAGGTTCGCGCCGAGTGCCACAAGACCGCCCAGGAGATTCTGTCTCTGGCGATTCAGCGCTGCGCTGCCGACCACACTGCCGAGGTCACCGTTACCTCCGTGCACATTCCCTCTGATGACCTCAAGGGCCGTATCATCGGTCGCGAGGGTCGCAACATCCGGACCTTCGAGCAGGTTTCCGGCGTCAACCTCGTGATCGACGACACGCCCGAGACCGTCGTTCTTTCGAGCTTCGACCCGGTCCGTCGTGAGACCGCCCGTGTCGCCCTCGAGAACCTAATCGCCGACGGCCGCATTCACCCTGCCCGTATCGAGGAGATGTATCACAAGGCCGCCGACCTGGTTCAGCAGCGCGTGCGCGAGGCTGGCGAGCAGGCTGCCTTCGATACCGGCATCCACGATCTGCACCCCGAGATCGTCAAGACCCTTGGTGCCCTGCGCTACCGTACCTCGTTTGGTCAGAACGTGCTTCAGCATTCCCTCGAGGTCTCTGATCTGTGCGGCGTGATGGCTTCCGAGCTTGGCCTGGACGTTGTGACCGCCAAGCGCGCCGGCCTGCTTCATGACCTGGGCAAGGCAATCGACCACGACGTCGAGGGCCCGCATGCCGTCATCGGCGCCGAGCTTGCCCGCCGTTATGGCGAGAAGCCCGTTATCGTCCACGCTATTGAGGCTCACCATGCCGATGTCGACCCCAACACGGTGCTCGATGTCCTGGTGCAGGCCGCCGATGCTGTCTCTGCCTCTCGCCCCGGTGCCCGTCGCGAGTCTGCCGAGAACTACATCAAGCGTCTTGAGAAGCTCGAGGAGATCGCCAACTCCCATGACGGCGTCGAACGTACCTATGCCATGCAGGCCGGTCGCGAGGTCCACGTCATGGTCCAGCCGGACAAGATCTCCGATGCCCAGTCCACGGTTCTGGCTCACGATATCGCCCATCAGATCGAGGAAGAGATGGAGTATCCCGGTCAGGTGCGCGTCGTCGTGATTCGCGAGAGCCGCGCTGTCGATATCGCTAAATAACATGAGCGACGCGAACGAGCTCATCTCATTTATCGCGTCGATGTCGGGGGAGGGCAACCTTCGCGTCGAGGAGAACCTTGGCGAGGGGTATGTCCGCCTCCGCGTTTCGGAGGCCGAGCGGCGCCAGGCTAAGCACGACATTCAGCATGTCGAGGACATCGTCATCGAAATGCTCCGTAATGCTCGCGATGCCGGCGCCGACAAGGTCTATCTCGCCACGACCAAGGAAGATGGCGTCCGCACGCTTGTCTTTCTGGATAACGGTTCTGGCGTTCCGCAGGATATGCAAGAGCGAATCTTTGATGCCCGCGTTACCTCCAAGCTCGAGAGCATGAAGATGGACCGTTGGGGCGTTCACGGTCGTGGCATGGCATTGTTTTCGATTAAGCAGAACGCCGACGAGGCCCGTGTGGTCACGTCCGGCGTCGATCTTGGTTCAGCCTTCAAGGTGAGCGTTGCGGCCGACCGCCTCAGTGAGCGTGCCGATCAGTCCAGCTGGCCCCAGGCCGTCAAGGATGAGGACGGACGTTATGTCTGCGCTCGCGGTCCACATAATATTATTCGCGCTGCTTGTGAGTTTGCGCTCGAGGAGTTGCGTGGTTGCGATGTCTATCTCGGTTCTCCGTCTGAGATTGCCGCGACCCTTTATGCTCAAGCGTCAAGTCGGCTCGATACGTCTCGTCTCCTGTTCATTGATGACGAGAGCGAGCTTCCGGTTGTCGATCGTTTAGGCCTTGCTTCTGATGCCGAGGACTTTATCCGTATTTGTTCGGGTTTGGGTCTTGAGATGTCCGAGCGCACGGCCCATCGCATTTTGGCAGGGCAGATTAAGCCCGTTCGCGGTGTGACCGCGCGTCTGCTGCGCGAGCGTGATTCGTCCTCGCATGCGCCGACTCCTGTCGATCTCGCGAAGGATCGTCGCGGGCTACGTATTGCCAAGGATGACATGGCACAGTTTTCGCGCGCTGTGGAACGCGACTTTAATGACCTTGCCGCCCGGTACTATCTCAACCTTTGCGGCGACCCAAAGATCCGTGTTTCGCGTGATCGAATCACCGTGACCTTTGATCTTGCCAAAGAGGAATAGTGCCTTTACCGAGTCCACTCGGTACGATACAGTTGTTGCAGTTAAAACGTACTTTTAAATGCAGGAGTTTCTTCATGGATTGCCTGAAGGTATCAAGCAAATCATCGCCCGCGTCCGTTGCCGGCGCCATCGCCGGCATGGTCAAGGATGGTGTACCCGTCAACATCCAGTGTGTCGGCGCCGGTGCCGTCAACCAGGCTATTAAGGCCGTTGCTATCGCGCGCGGTTTTTTGATTCCAACCGGTTTTGATATTTCCTGCGCGCCCGTGTTCTCCGACATCCTCATTAACGGGGAGTCGCGCACGGCCATCCGCCTTTCTATCTACGTTCACCAGATCAATCGAGCTGCTATGGATAACGTCGTCATGGATGATGTTAAGCCTGTGGCATAGCTTCTGCTTGCCTTGTTTCGCTCCCCATCGTTAGGACTTATGCACATGGACCAGCGTTCCGTACGCGATATTCTTGCCGGTAAAACCTACTTTATCCGCACCTTTGGCTGCCAGATGAATCAGCACGACTCCGAGCGTGTGAGCGGTCTGCTTGATTCGTATGGCTGCCTCATGGCGCTCGATCCCGCGCATGCCGATATCGTTGTCTTCATGACGTGCTGCGTGCGCGAGGCCGCCGATACTCGCCTGTACGGTCAGTGCAATTCCTGCAAAAGCCTGCCGCCTTCGCCTTCGGGCAAGCGCGTGGTTGCCGTTGGCGGTTGCATCGCGCAGCGCGATGGCGAGGGCCTGCTCACCAACGTCGATAACGTCAATGTCATCTTTGGCACGCATTCCATTGCACATGTGGCCGAGCTCATTGCCGAGGCGTTCCGTGATGGTAAGCGTCATATCCGCACCAATGAGCATGAGGATACGGATGTCATGAGCATGCCGTGGCATCGCGAGACTCAGTATCACGCCTGGGTGCCCATCATGACGGGCTGCAATAATTTCTGCACCTATTGCATCGTGCCGTACGTGCGCGGTCGCGAAAAGAGCCGCCCCTTCGAGGAGATTGTCGACGAGGTGACCGGTTTGGTGCGCCAGGGCGTGCGTGAGATTACGCTGCTGGGCCAAAACGTTAACTCATATGGTCGCGATCTGTTTGGCAAGCCGCGTTTTGCCGATCTGCTGCGTGCCGTGGGCAATACGGGCGTGGAGCGCATCTTCTTTACGTCTTCGCATCCCAAGGACCTGTTGCCCGAGACCATCGACGCCATGGCCGAGACGCCTGCCGTTATGCCGCAGCTGCACTTGGCCGTCCAGTCAGGTTCGACGCGGATCCTCAAAGAGATGAATCGCCGTTATACACGCGAGGACTATCTGGGCCTTGTCGATCGCATTCGCAACCGCATGCCCGATATCGCGCTCTCGACCGACATTATCGTTGGCTTCCCGGGTGAGACTGAAGAAGACTTTGAGCAGACGCTCTCACTTGCCGAGACGGTCCGCTATGCTCAGGCCTATACCTTCATCTATTCCAAGCGCGCCGGTACCCCGGCCGCCGAGATTGACGATCCTACGCCGCATGAGGTTATTCTCGAGCGTTTCAACCGTCTGGTTAAGGTTATCGAGACCACGGCACACGAGTATAACCAGGGTGAGCTTCATACTGTGGTTCCGGCGCTCATTGAGGGAACGAGTAAAAAGAACGACGCGGTCCTGCTGGGCAAGAGTCCCAAGAATCAGACCGTGCATGCGCCTATTCCCGAGGGTTACAGCATCGATCAGCTTGTTGGTAAGATCGTTGATGTTGACGTTGACGTTGCCAAGACCTGGTATTTGTCCGGCTCCGTTGTGGGCGAGCCGCGCTAATGGTTTCTCCCGGGGCAGGTCTTTCCGCCGTTGCGATCGTCGGTCCGACGGCGGTTGGTAAGAGTGATGTTGCCGACCGTTTGGCAGCTCGTCTTTCGTCCGAAGTGCTGTCGTGCGATGCGATGCAAATCTATCGCGGCATGGACATCGGTACCGCAAAGATGGCGCCCGATGAGTGCACGGCGCCGCTGCGTCTCGTCGACATTGTAGAGCCGGGTGTGGCATATTCTGCTGCGCTTTATCAGGCCGACGCTCGCGCGCATGTTGAACGTCTCCTTGGTTCGGGTTGCCTGCCGGTTTTTTGTGGAGGTACGGGGCTGTATCTCAAGGCCGCCCTCGATGAGATGGACTTTCCCTCGGGTGAACTTGAGGACGATCGTCGTGCGGGCTATCAGGAGCTTGCCGAGCGTATTGGCGAGGAAGAACTGCATGCCTTGCTTGCCGAGCGCGATCCAGAATCGGCTGCTGTTATTCATCCCCATAACGTGCGCCGTGTGATTCGTGCGCTCGAGATGCATGATGATGGCGTCTCCTATGCGCAGCAAAAGTCGCAGTTTAGTGTTCCGCACGAGCATTATCATGCCCTTTGGTTTGGTCTGACGCGTAATCGCGAGGTGCTCTACGAGCGCATTAACCAGCGCGTCGATCTGATGTTTGAGCAGGGTCTTGTCGATGAGGTCCGCGGTCTTATGGGCCAGGGGCTGGGAGATGCCCTGACGTCGATGCAGGCAATTGGCTATAAAGAGATCATTGATGCTTTCAATGGCGTGATGAGCATGGATGAGGCTCGCGAACTCATTAAGATGCGTTCGCGTCGTTATGCCAAGCGTCAGCTTTCGTGGTTTAAGCGCGATGACCGTATCGTGTGGTTTGATATGGATGAATGTACGATCGATGAGGTCGTTGAGGATATCCTGCATCGTATTGAGGCTGCCTAATGCCCCGTTTCCCCCTTGTTCCCACGGCACCCGAGCCCGAGCGTGCCATTTTAGTTGGTGTTGAGTGGCGCGACAATGCATGGCCGCTCGATCGCTCGCTTGATGAGCTGGAGCGTCTTGCCCACACAGCTGGTGCCCAGTGCGTGGCACGCTTGTCGCAGCGTTTGGTAAAGCCGTATCCTAAATCGTTTATCGGTTCCGGTAAGGTTGAAGAGCTGTGCGGCCTGGTGCATCGCATGGATGCCGATGTCGTTATTTTTGACGACGACCTGACCCCCTCGCAGCAATCCTATTTGGAGAAAGCCGTGGGCGAGCCGGTAAAGATTATCGATCGTACTGCACTGATCCTGGATATCTTTGGCCTGCATGCTCAGACGCGTGAGGGACGCCTGCAGGTACAGCTGGCACAGCTTCAATATTTGTTGCCTCGCCTGCGTGGCATGTGGAGCCATCTCGCTAAGGAGCAGACGCGCGGCGGCATCGGCTCACGTTTTGGTCAGGGCGAAAGTCAGCTCGAGGTCGACCGTCGCCTCATTCGTAATAAGATCGCTGCGCTTCGTCGTGAGCTCAAGCAGGTTGAACAGCGTCGCGATGTTCAATCCAAGAGTCGCATTGAGTCCCCGGCGTTTCGCGTCGCGTTAGCCGGTTATACCAATGCCGGTAAATCGACGTTGCTCAATCGTCTGACCGGCTCTACGGTACTTTCGCAGGACAAGCTGTTTGCTACGCTCGACCCGACGACGCGTTCGTATCGTCTGCCCGGCGGTCGCGGCATGACGATTACCGATACCGTCGGCTTTATTCAAAAGCTGCCGCATGGTCTGGTCGATGCCTTTAAATCGACGCTGTCCGAGGTTTTGGGTGCCGATCTAATTCTCAAAGTCGTAGATGCGTCTGACGAGGACTATGAGCGGCAGCTGGAGGCTGTCGACCGCGTGCTTGATGAGATCGGCGCCGGAGAGCGTTTAACGCTGATTGTATTCAATAAAATCGATCTTCTCGATAGCGTCGATCGATTGAGTTTCCGTCGTCGCTATCCGGAGGCCGTTCTGTTCTCGGCCCAAACGGGCGAGGGGCTCGACGATCTCGTCGACCGGATTGCTCGCGAGGCAGCTGCCACCGATGTGTTGCTCTCCGCTGATATCCCGTATCGTGAGGGCGCTCTCATCACGCTGGTGCATGAGCAGGGAGCCCTTCTGCATGAGGAATATCTCGAGGACGGCGTTCGCATTGTGGCGAAACTGCCGGCTCGTATTGCACCGCGGCTCGAGCGTTATCGCACCGAGTAGACGATCTCCAAAATGCCCAGAATGATGGGCTGATGCAGCAGATAAAAGGGGAGAGCGTGACGTCCAAGGCTGGCGAGCGCCGGCAGGGGGTTGGCGTAGGCCCAGCTAGGGACGGTCTTATCGATACTCTTCGCTATGTGTGCGGCGAAGTATCCTGCAAGATACATAAAGATAAACGGGATGATGGGGTAGTAATCACCTGAGACAAACCCAGGGCTCGGAAATCCCAGCCACGCCAGGTAGGGGACAGGGTAGATCGTTTTGGGGATGCTCCAGGTGAGGGCGAACAACACAAGGCATAGGGGCATGCCCCATCTCGCCGTTATCTTCTTAAGGACGGGATCGGTCAACGCCACGATGCCGGTGCATGCGGCCATGCAGTAGATGATGCCAAAATTAACCGAATCGTCGAATGAGACAAGTGTTGTTGCCAACCAGACAACGAGTGCTGCTAAGGCGTATTTGGCGGCACGTTTGATATTGTTGCGCGAAAGAGTGCACATCCAACCCGCGATAAACAAAAATACCCAGCTGATGCTGGCGCGCCAGACGTCTTGAAAGACAGTCTGGGTAAACCAAGGCATATCCCAGCCGTACAGGTAGGCGAGATCATAGCAAGCGTGAAAACCTGCCATAGAAATCATCGTAAACCCGCGGACGGTATCAAAGATGGTGATGCGTTTTTGCATTACGAGAACCGGCGCATTAAACCGACAACTTTACCCAAAATAACGGGGTTCGTCGCATAGATGGGCTCCATAGTGTCGTTCTCGGGCTGCAAGCGCACGCGCCCCTGCTCCTTGTAGAACGTCTTGACGGTCGCTGAACCATCAATCATGGCCACGACAATTTCGCCGTTCATGGCACTCTTTTGTTCACGGACGATGATGTAATCGCCATTGAAGATGCCGACATTGATCATTGAGCTCCCATGCACCTCAAGGATAAAGGAACCCTGATCAGTGGCGATTTCGGTCGGGATAGTAAACGTGTCTTCAATATTCTGCTCGGCCAGAATAGGAATCCCTGCCGCGACGCGACCAACGAGCGGTAGCGAGACCGTTCCGCGAGGTGCGGTGGGCTCGTCAGATTTAGAAATTGAGACAGAGGAACCGTCCTCGTTAAAGAGTTCCAGGGCGCGCGGTTTGGTGGCATCGCGCTTGAGTAGCCCGCGCGCCTCCAGGGCAGAGAGATGGGCGTGCACGGTGCTGGGGGAGGAAAGGCCCACGGCAGAAGCCATCTCGCGCACGCTGGGCGGATAACCCTTCTCCTGCTGATATTCCTTGATGAAGTCGTAAATTTGCTGCTGACGCTTGGTAATTTTGCGAGCCATCAGGGCATCCTCTCTACCCATGTCAAACAAATGTTCGAATTTTGCTTGACAGGAACAACTGTTCGAAGATAATAATAACCGAACATTCGTTCTCGCGCTAGACATTTTTGTCCGCGCGGCTTGATAAAACTGTTCTCAGCAAAACACGCGAGAGGAGAACATGATGAACGTAACGAATATGGTCCAGGGAAACCTCGCCCTTAAGCTCGAGACGCCTGCAGAACCCACTTTTACGGTTGTTCAGGGTGGCCGCTCCGGCTTTCAGCCTTTGACCGTAAAGCCTGCGCGCAATCAGCAGGCTGTAGTCGCGCCGGCCCGCGTTGCCCTGAAGGTTCCGACGATTGTCGCCGTCGCCGTTGCGCTTACGCTCTTCTTTGTCCTCGCTATGTCGGTCTTTAGCGCTCGTCACGCCGCGTATGCCGAGTCCGTTTCCAACATTACCTACGGGACCATTCGCGTTCAGCCTGGCGATTCTCTTTGGTCGCTTGCCGAAGAATATCCAATCGAAGGCCTTTCCACGCAAGAGACTTCCGACATGATCCGTAGCGTCAATCATCTGGAGCATGGTTCGCTCGCCGCCGGTGCGCATCTTAAGGTTCCTGCTCGTTCGTAATCATTATCGCGCTGCGCATGGTACCCTTGTTATCGTTTAAGAGGAGGTACCATGCGCTGTCCCAAATGCGGCAAGGCACATACCCGCGTCGTTGATTCCCGTATGCAGGAGTCAAATAACACCATTAAGCGCCGTCGCGAATGTTGCTCGTGTAACTACCGCTTTACAACGTTCGAGCGATGCGAGGACCCTATCGAGGTCATTAAGTCAGACGGAACCAAGCAGCGGTTCGATCGCAATAAGCTGCTCGTCGGCTTGATGCGAGCCACCATCAAGCGCGATATCGACACTAAGAAGCTCAATGAGATTATCGATGACATCGAGGTCGAGCTGCGCTCTCGCACGCTGACGGCCGTCACGTCCCATGAGTTGGGTGACATGGTGCTCAAGCGCTTGGCCAAGATCGACAAGGTTGCGTACATCCGTTTTGCCTCGGTCTACCGTGATTTCAAAGACGTCGATGAGTTTCTGCATGAGCTCGACAAGCTAAGGTGATTCCATGTCCAACATTACCGTCAACATAAAGCGTCTCGACCCCACCGTTGAGCTTCCCAAATACGCCCATCCCACCGATGCCGGCTTGGATTTGCGCTCCAACGAGGACTGCGTCCTGAAGCCCTTCGAACGCCGTCTGGTCTCTACTGGGCTGGCCATCGCTCTGCCCGATGGCTACGCCGGCTTCGTCCAGCCCCGCAGCGGCTTGGCCATCAAGCAGGGCCTGTCTATAGTCAACACGCCGGGCCTCATCGACGCTCACTACCGAGGAGAACTCAAGGTTATCCTCATCAACCTGGATCCCTCCAATAACATTCAAATCAATAAAGGCGACCGCATAGCCCAACTCGTCATCCAAGAAGTCCCCACGGTCAACCTCATAGAAGTAGAAGAACTAGACAAAACCGACCGAGGAGCCGGCGGTTTCGGTTTTAGCGGCGTATTGTAATGTCCGCTCACCCGTGGGAGGCCCCCTATATATCATTCCATGCTCAAACATTCTCGCTGCGCTGCGAAACTGCGCGTGGAACGATATATAGGGGTCTCCCACGGGTGAGCTACGTTTACTTGCTAGCGGCTACGCCGGGTTCGCCCCAGTTAGAGCCTGCGAAGGTAGAAACAAATAATCTAATAACAGTTAGTTGATACGACAAAGGAACTGTTCCTTTGTCGTATCAACTAACCAGTAAGAATAATATTGTTACAAGCAAGAAGCCTCCCGTTCGGGGCTCACCCATATCGTTCCACGCGCAGTTTCGCAGCGAGCGCAGCGAAGCGAGAATGTTTGAGCATGGAATGATATGGGTGAGCCCCGAACGGGCGGGATTAGTGCGCCCTGCGCAGCGAGAATGTTTGAGCATGGAATGATATATGGGCGGCTCCCGCCGAGCAGCGGACTATCGCCTAGCGGATATGCGCTGGCTTGCCGCCCCAGTAGAAGCGGCAGAAGGCTCGTTTGCGCTTTTGGGGTTTGCCTACGAGCTCCATGGTTGCGATGGCTATGTCTTCGGCTGCGTGGGGGCGGCGTAGTACTTCGCCGTTGATGAGTAGGGCTTTGAGTGATTCGGGATGGTCGTGCAAGTGACGTAGGGTAACAATGAGTTCTCGTGCCGTGGTGACGTGCATGCTGGCGCCCATGCCGGTGAGCATCGTGGTGTTGGCCTTTTCCTGGCCATAGGACTTGCCCAGCAGGATCATCGGCAGATGTGCGCATAGGCACTCGGTGACGGTGAGTCCGCCCGATTTGAGAATTGCCAGGTCGCAGCCGTGCATAAGCGCTGCCATATCATCGACATAGTCAAGAACCGTGACGTTCTCGAGTTTCATGGCATCGAAGAGTGTCTTGAGGCGGGCGGCGTATTCGGCGTCCTTGCCCGGCAAAAAGACGAAGTGCATGTCCTCGAAGCTGCGCAGGAAGGGGAGTGTGTGGTCCATCGCCGCGCGAAAGCGAACGTACGGTTGAGGCAAACTGGCGCCGGCCATTACCAGCACGACGGTCTTGTCGGTGGGGAGGTTGAACTTGGCTAGCTCTTCCTCGCGATTGTAATCCGTGTCGAATCCGGCGCGAATAGGAATGCCGGTAATGCGAATCTTTGTCTCGGGCACCTTGCGCGGACGTAGCGTTTCGGCCATAAATTCGTTGGCAACACAGAATAAATCGGTGTCCTTGTGGGGCCACCAGCCCTCGACTTCGTAGTCGGTCGGCACGCAGATGACCGGATAATCGATACCCGTAATTACGCGGGCGCCCACGGCGACATTGGCTGCTGTGATGTGCGTTGCGACCACGGCTATGGGCCTGCGGCTACGAATATATTCGTTGAAGGCGGGGAACATAATTCGCGACCATGCTGTGCCGCCGCCCCAGAGCAGATGTCCCGTAAGCGTATATCGCCAGGTCAGGTCGTAAATGGGGCGCGTGGCTCCCGTAAAAGAAGCCGCGGTTTTATTGCCGTCGAATTTAATACGTCCAAAATCAAGGATATCGAGTGCTTCAATCTCAACATCCTCGGGGATGCCATTGTTGCCGCGGATGAGGTCGAATGCCTGCGCAATCGCATTTGCGGCGGCCTTGTGGCCCGAGCCGACCGAGGCGTGCACGATGGTCACGAGAGGTTTTTGCTGAGCCGAGAGCGTGGTTTTCTTCGATTGGGGAGTGCTGAGCGTAAGCAGGGGAGCGTCGTCGCTCGTCTGCGTCTGATCCATCGATAACTCCCCTTCAGCTTTGTAATACGGATTTATCATTGTAGTGCATGAGTGTCACGTTCACGTAAATTTGGGTACGAGCGCAAAGAACGACAACGTTTCGACGAAAGGACGCTTCATGACTACCGATAAGCCGATCGATGTTGCGATTATCGGTGGCGGCCCCGCGGGCTATGCTGCCGCCATTTATGCTGCGCGTGCCAACCTGACGACGACCGTGATTGAGCAGGGCATGTCGGGAGGGCAGATCGCCACAACCAATGAGGTCGAGAACTATCCGGGTTTCCCGCTCCTGAGTGGCGCCGAACTCGGCGAGCGTTTTCAGCAGCATGCAGAGGGCCTGGGAGCACAGGTTACATGGAGCATGGTTACGGGTATCGATTACGATGCCGATGCAGCGTTGTTTACGGTGCATCACGATATGGGCGATACGCTGGCCTCGAGCGTTATCGCTTGCATGGGTGCCACGCCGCGTCCGGCAGGTTTCGCAGGCGAGGATACGTATCGCGGTCGTGGCGTTTCGTATTGCGCGACGTGTGACGGCATGTTTTTCCGCGGCAAGCAGGTTTTTGTAATCGGTGGTGGCAATTCGGCATGCGAAGAGGCTCTGTTCCTGTCCGACCTTGCCAACAGTGTGACCATCGTGCTGCGCCGCGACCAGTTCCGTGCGCCCGATGGTGTTGTTCAGAAAGTACTCGCAAAGGACAATATTACAGTTAGGTACCAAACTAGTATTGTGGAGCTATCGGGCGAAGCCATGCCAGCGACGATTACCTTTAAGGACAATGCATCCGGCGAGACTCATACCGAGTCATTTGAGCCCGGCTCGTTTGGCATCTTTGTCTTTACCGGAACGCAGCCCCATACCGAGCTTGTTGAGCATCTAGTCGATCTGGCGCCTGATGGCGGCATTCTGACTGATGAATCCATGGCGACCCGCACGCCAGGTCTATTTGCCGCTGGCGATATCCGTTTCAAACGTTTACGCCAGGTTGTGACCGCTGTTTCGGACGGAGCCATAGCGGCAACGAGCGCATACGCGTTTCTCCGTGGATAAGTACGATAATATATCTTATGTAAGGTTGCTATCTTTACACAAAGTGGTTGGACGATGCATCAATGTGTTGTCCAACCACTTTTACTTGCCGGCTATGTGGTATGCAAAACTAGATAACCTAGAATACAATATAGAAAATGAACGGAGGACCTTTATGAACCACGTTAAACACGTTATTCCGATGTCCGATTCGTCGGTCAGTATTAAGCCTGAGGATATTCAGCCCACGGTGCTACCCGATGCATTCATTCAGTCCGATATCGTGCGTAAACTCAATACGTTGAGTCTGCCGCGCTATAACCAGTTGCCCAATGTGACGCTCTACCGCGACCAGGTCATTGAGTATGTTGCGCTGTGGATGGAGCCGCTGTCCATTTGCGTTGAGCACCCTGTCATTACGCCATCGATGATCAATAACTACGTGAAGGTCGGCCTGGTGCCTGCTCCGGTCAAAAAGCAATATGGCCGCGAGCAGATTGCCCGCCTGATCGCTATCTGCCTCTTTAAGCAGGTGTTACCTATTGCTGCGGTGCAGGCACTCTTTAACATTCAGCGTTTGAGCTACGATGCCCCGACGGCCTTCGATTATGTGGTCGATCAGCTCGAGGCATCGATTCGTTCGACGTTTTCCGTCGAGCAGACGCCGGTTCCCGATACGGCGCATCAGGTAACGCGTGAGTCGCTGCTTGTGCGCAGTGCGGTTTCATCCTTCGTTTCGAAGGCGTACCTGATGAGCTATCTAAAGTTTAATGGGTTTAATAGCTAGCCGACGTATAAAACGGGCGGAGCAAAGGGTCATCTGTCACTTTGTCCCGCCCGTATTTTTGCTTGGTTGGACTTTATTGGCCCGAAGCCACGTCCATGCCGTAGCCGATAATAAGACCGTGCATCTCGGCGTAATAGGAATCCAGGCCGTTGCAGGGCATGATGATAGTCTTGGAGCCGGGCCAGCGCTCCACAATGCGGCTGGCAAGTGCCTGGGCGCCTGCCTCATTCTCGACATGGTCGATGACGACCTCGCCGCCCGTAAAACCCTCGGCTTCCATGGTGTCGATGATCTTGTTGAACATCTTCTTTTCGCCACGCGTGTGTCCGACGAGTTCGATTTTACCGGCCTCACTCGCCGTGCCCAAAATGCGAATATTGAGCTTGTTGGCAATGACGCCGGCTGCCTTAGGGATACGTCCGGCTTTGGCCAGGTTTTCGTAATTGCACAAGCTGAAGAGGATTTTGCTGTTCTGCTCAAGGCTATTGAAGTATGCGCAAGCGTCCTCGAATGAGACATCCGGATTGCTTGCAAGATACCGGTCGAATAGCAGTAAGATCAGGTCCATTTTGCCGCCGGCTCCGCGTGAATTGACCAAATGAATTTGACGGTTCGGCTCCTCGGCAAGAACCAAATCGCGTGCCGTGGCGGCGGCGTTATAGCTCCCCGATACGCCCTCCGAGATGGGCATACAAATCGTCTTGTCGGCAAGCCTAAAGAGTTCGGTCCACTCGCCTACGCTCGGACAGGCGCTCGAAGAAGCGCTCGACTCCGCCTGCACGGCGCAATTGAGTTCGTGAACGTCGAGCATGAGGTCATCGACGAACTCGCGCTCCCCCACTCGAATTTTGAGGGGTGCAAATGCAAAGGTGGTATGGGGCGCGGTCGGTTGCCAATCGCGGAGGTTACAGCTCGAATCGGAGATAAGTGCCCAGCTCATAGAGGGTCCTTTCTATATGCTTCTCAATCATTATAGCTATATTGCTCACCGATGAAGCGTGCATCTAGTATTGAAAACTAGCACATTAGGATCATGTATGGAGCACGGTCATAAATAAATGAACCTCGCAGCTCAAAGGCCACGAGGTTCACCTTCGTTCGCTATACAGAGTGACTTAGTAGCGCACGAAAATGTAGTTGTTGTTCATACCGGCTGCGACGGAACTGATGATGACGCCCGTTTTGTAGTCGGAAGCATGGATCATCTGACCATTACCGATATAGATGCCGGTATGGTAGGAGTTAACCACAACATCGCCGGGTTGCGGATCGGACACACGGGTCCAACCCATGAAGTCGACCGTGGTGCCCAGACGGCAGTAGCGTCCCGTGAGGCAATAGCTTACAAAACCGGAGCAGTCAAAGCTGTTCGGCCCAATGCCACCCCAAGAGTAAGCGTATCCGAGCTTGCTATAGGCACGCGAAACAACGGAACCGCCGTCAACGGACTGGCTCGGTGCGGAAGGCGTCGGAGCCGGAGCCGGAGCCGGAGCGGGCGTCGGGGGCTGCGGAGTGGGAGCGGGCGCGGGCGTGTTTCCGCCGCCGTCGTTGGTCGTACCGCCACCCTTGTTGGTGTTCTCGCTCGTACCGGCGGTGTCGTTGCTCACCGTGGCCTTTTCGGCGGTGCTAGCATTTATGCCAGCCTGCAGCGCGGCGTTGGCCTGGGCCTCGGCAGCAAGCTCGGCCTGCAACTGTGAATCCAGGGAGTTCACGACACTCTGGGCTTCAGCCTGCTGGGCGTTAAGCTCATCGACCTTCTTTTGCGTGGTGGCGACGTTCTTCTCCTGCTCGGCCTGCTTATCGGTGAGCTGCTGCTTAAGCTCCTTGACCTCTTGAATGGTCTGAGCCTGCTTATCGGAAACTTTGCCGTAGTAGAACAGACGGTTGAGCATATCGCTCAGGTCATCGACGCCGGTCAGAACCTGAAGCAGGCTCAGACCGCCGGTTTTGTACTCGCCGGCGACATAGGTCGAGAGCTTGGCCTGACCGTCAGCGATCTCCTGCTGCTTTTGCGTGATCTCGCCAGCAGTCTGATCGAGCGCCTGCGTCTGCGTGGCGAGCTCATCGTAAATCTGCTGGGTTTGGGTACCGATCTGCTCGAGCTTCGTACGAGCAGCGGCAAGGTCGGATGCGGTATCGGCGTAGGCAGGAGCCGCGAGGCCCAAGCCCAAAACACAAGCGAGGGTTGCCGTAGCAGCGCAGCGTGCCATGTTTTTGTGCGTGTTTGCTGTGCGCATGTAGCTTCCTTTCCAGTAACTAAGGGTAACGGCTAGTCCACCGTCACCAGGCTAAAGAGCTCAACATCGTCGTCAGTCGGCGTGAGCTTCTCGCGCGGGTTGAGAAACGCAAGCTCAAGGATACACCCGTAGCCCACAAGCTTTGCGCCCATATCTCGCACAAGTTTACCTGTTGCCTCGACGGTTCCGCCCGTCGCGACCAAGTCGTCCAGAATCAACACGGTATCTTTAGAGGTAATGGCATCGGCATGGATCTCGATAGAGTCGGTGCCGTATTCGAGCTCATAGCTCTGGCTCACCGTCTTGCGGGGTAGCTTGCCCGGTTTACGTGCGGGAACAAAGCCGGCACCAAGGGCCACAGCCACCGGTACGCCAACCATAAAGCCACGGGCCTCGGGACCCACGACCTTGGTGATCCCCATGCCGGCAAAGTGCTCGGCGAGGGCATCGGTCATGGCTTTGAGCGCCTCGGGATTGCCAAAGAGCGGCGTAATGTCTTTGAAGATGACTCCGGGCTCGGGATAGTCGGGGATGTCGACGATTTGAGATTCGAAGTCGTACATTGCATGACCTTTCAATGGGTTGCCGGATAAGCGGTAGCTGTTATTTGCCCGCGGTGACAGTGTCGGATTGCGAAGGGGCGACAACCTTGAGCGGCTTTACGAGAGAATCCTCGTGTGAAGCCGGCGCGGCAGTTTCTTCGTTTTTGGCCTTGGTGGACTCGGAGCGAGCGATTTCTTCATCGAGTGCATCGATGTCGGCATCCTCGACCACGGCGTTGAGCGACTCAAAAACGCGGTTCTTGAGCAGTGCCGTATGCACACCCTCGGTGAGGTCGTGAAGCTTCTTAAACGCACGCTCGAGCTTGGCGTCGCGCTCGTCATCGGAGGTATCCATTCCGAGCATGCTCACGAGCACCTGCTCAAACATCGAGGACTCGCGGTTGGCGGAAGACACGTACTGACGCAGGTTGCGCGGCTCGATATGGAAGCGTGACAGCTCGGAGCAGTAGCGGATGATCGGAAAATCGCGACCATCGACGAGCTCACGGTTCTGCGGACTCTTGATGATGCGAATGAGGTCGTTCTCGGCGAGCGAGCGGATAAACGAGATCTCGACGCCCAACATATCGGGAATGGTCTCGATGGGATGCAGCTTTTGTTTAGTCTCCTTGGGCTCCGTCTTGAGTGGAACATCGGACAGCAAGCCCACCTCGTAGGCGAGCGTTGACAGGTCCGTGGCGTTTTCCAAGCGCTGCTTAATCACGTTGAGCGGCATGTAGCGAGTCTTCTGCAGGTGCAGAATGACCTCCAGGCGATCAACGTCCTCCTTGGAGTACTGACGGTATCCCTTAGGCGTACGATGAGGGGTAATGAGCCCCTCATCTTCTAGAAATCTAATTTTTGAGTTCGAAAGATCGGGGTATGCGCCTCGAAGTAGGTTGACGACTTGGCCGATACTCAGATAGTTGCGTTCGGCCATGCCCTACTCACCGGTTTCGATGCGCTCCGGCGTGCTCTCGTGGTAGATGAGCGTAAACGTACCGATCTGAACGGAAGAACCGTCGTGCAGCGGGGCCGCGTTGACAATGGCACCGTCGACCCAGGTGCCATTGAGCGAGCCCAGGTCCTCGATGCGGGCGCCGAGGCCCTCGCGAATAATGCGCGCGTGGCTGCGCGAAACGGTCATGTCATTGAGGAAGATGCCGTTCGCAGGATCGCGGCCGATGGTGGTCACGTCGTCCTCGAGTTCAAAGGCGGCACCAGTCTGCGGACCCTTGACGATGGACAGAACGGGGGCGGTGATGCGCACGTTGGCCATGAGGTCGGGAACGGTGACGTCGCTTGAAGGCACGCGGAATACGCAGGTAGCGTCAGCAGTCTTATCATTCTGAGGCATATTGTTAACCTTGTTGTCCATGACAACCCCTATCTAACGCGGCCACGCCGCAAAGAATGAACCGTACGTAATCATACCCCAATGAATCAGTCTTCGATTTCGGGGTTAAGAAAGTCGATGTCCTCGTCCTCGGGATGCGCGATGGCCTGTTTAATGGCCGCCCCGCCCTTAATGGAATAGATGACCGCGGTGAGCATGGAGAAGATGACCCCGCCGTATACAAAGAAGATGCCGAGAGGCACCGAGCTGCCGTTGAGGCCCGGGAATGCTGTGAACGTGGCGGGCAGCAGATGCCAGCCGTCGATGACGGGGAACCCAAGCAGCATGAGCGAGAAGCCGGTCATAAGCAGCGCCGTGGCAATCTTGCCGGGAAAGACGACGTCGATGGGACGACGGTGATAATGGCGCACGATGAGCGTGCCGATGCCCAGGTAGATATCCCGGCCGATAATGAGCACGCAGACCCAGATGGGAAGCTCGCCGCGGACCACGAGACCCAGCACGCCGGTAAACAGCAGCGCACGGTCACAGATGGGATCCATAACCTTGCCGAGCCATGAGACCGTTTTGGTCATGCGGGCAATCTGACCGTCCATCCAGTCGGTGGAGGCCGCGATGGCATAGATGACAATGGCGACGACACGGTTGTTGTCCGTCACAAACAGGTACAGGAAGACGAGCGTGAGGATCAGGCGCGTAAAGGTGATGAAATTGGAGATCGTAAAGATCTTATTCGACGGGTAATCGGAAGTGCCGATAAGCTCCTTTTTGATCTTCTTCTTGATGCCCACAGGACTCCCCCGCTGGTAAACGACAAAACTTTCGATACTATACCCGTTCTGGCGATGTCTATCCAGCGTAAGCATAGAGAGTCCAGACATATGGAGGATGCTACTGGGTTGTGCGGGATTCTGCATTTGTGTACATCAGCCTCCAAATATGACAATTTTCGGCATCTTTGATGGCTTATGTACACGTTTTGATTCGGTGATTACATCGATCGGGAAAGTTGTTGCCTTAAGCAAATTAATCATGATGTGCGGGTCGAGAAGGGCTAGCGCCAAAAGAACCCAACGGCCGTTACGGCTTCGTTAGAAACGCGCCCCACCATGGATGGTGAACCCGAAAGGTATGGCGCGCGGGCACGGTGGCTCGGCCCGCGCGCCCGGAAGAGAAAGGATAAACCCATGGGTTACATGCTCGAGACGCGCGGGCTCACCAAGCGCTTCGGCCGCGGCGACCAGGCGCAGGACGCCGTGACCGACGTGAGCCTTCATATCCGCGAGGGCGAGGTGTACGGGTTGCTCGGCCCCAACGGCGCCGGCAAGTCGACAACGCTCAAGATGATCTGCGGGATGCTGCGGCCGACGGCCGGTGAGATCCTCTTTGCCGGGCACGCCTGGCGCCGCGAGGACCTCTACGCAATCGGCAGCCTCATCGAGGAGGCGCCGCTCTACCCCAACCTCACCGCGCGCGAGAACTTGCGCGTGCGCACCACGCTGCTGGGCCTTCCCGAGAGCCGCATAGATGAGGTGCTCGCCGCCGTGGACCTCGCGGACACCGGGAAGAAGCGCGCCGGGCGCTTCTCGATGGGCATGCGGCAGCGCCTGGGGCTCGCGCTGGCGCTGATCGCCCGGCCACGCCTGCTCGTGCTCGATGAGCCCACCAACGGTCTCGACCCCATCGGCATCGAGGAGCTGCGCGACCAGATCCGCGGCTTCGCGGCGGCGGGTACGACGGTGATCGTCTCGAGCCACATCCTCTCCGAGGTGCAGCAGATGGCGGACACCATCGGCATCATCTGCGGGGGGCGTCTCGCCTACGAGGATGCGCTTCGGCCTGGGCAGGACCTCGAGGAACTCTTCATGAGCTTCTGCCGGGAAGGGCGACGAGCGCGCGGGGAGGTGGCGGCATGACGGGCGAGAAAAGCGGCCTGCTCGCGGGTCTGCGAGCCGAGGCCCTGAAGTCGCGCCACGCGGCGCCGGTTCGCCTGGCCGTGCTCATGGCGCTGCCGATGCCGCTGCTCGGCGCGTTGCCCTACCGGGGCGTGCAGATCTTCAGCGCGTGGAACTACTGGTACGCGCTCTTCCTGCCCGTGTCTCTCTCGCTCGTGGTGGCGTGCGTCGCGCGGGCGGACGCTCGCACGCGGATGCGGGGGCTTCTGGGCCTGGGCTTCCCGCTCGGACGCGCCTGGTGGGCCAAGGCGCTCTGGTGCCTCGCACTCTGCACGCTCTCGAACCTCGTGGTCTTCGGCATCTACCTCGCGGGATCGGCGTTCTCCTCGCAGGGCCTCACGGCCGCGGGTACGCTCACGATGCTCTTCTGCGCGCTCGTCAACACGGTGACCGCGGCGTGGATGATCCCCGCAGGGCTCTTTCTCACGGTGCGGCTCGGCATGCTCGCGGGCATCTTCTGCCCGCTCGTCGCGCAGCTCGTGGGTGGGTTCGCCTGGTCGTTGGTGCCGTTGCCGCAGCTCTTTCCGCCGTCGGCGAGCATGGTCATCCCCACGAGCTTCATCCCCGTGCTGCCGAGTGGCGAGCCACTCGCGGCGGACATGGCGCTCGGCGGGGCGCTCGCGGCGGATGGCATGCTCACGCTGGCGGGCCTTGCGGTCAGCGCGCTCGCGTTCGCCGCGCTCACGGCGGCGGGCGCGGCCTGGTTCGCGCACTCCGAGGAGAGGTGATGGCCATGTCACGAATCTCCGACCCGACGCCGCGCATGACCCTCTCGCGGGCCCTGCTCTCCGAGGCCCTGCGCCTGGCGCGCTCCCCGCTCGCGGCGGTGCACCTCGTCTGCGGCCTGGCAGCCGGTCTTGCCTGCGGCGAGTACTTCTCCGTAGCCCGATGGGACCCGGCGCTGGGCGCGGACGCCTACGCCCAGTTCCTCGGCGCCCTCATGCCGCTCATGTCCGCCATCGTCTGCGGGCTCGCCGTGGACGAGGAGCGCGCTGCCGGGCGCCTCGCCAACCTTACGGCGGTCCCCTCGCGCGGGCGCGCCGTCGCGGCGAAGCTGCTCGCCCTTGCGGCGCTCGGCGCCGCCGCGCTGGCCGTGGCGCTCGGCGTGT
>NZ_QSBK01000017.1:1620-54842 GCF_003465685.1 Collinsella sp. AF04-24 | reverse complement strand
GACATGGGGTCGCGGTCCGGCCCCTTTGCGACGAATGAAGCAATCAGGTCAAAGCAGCTAAAAAAGACACGTCCCAAAAAGACTGCCCGTGTGGGTTTGGCTAGGTTCGGGCGCTGTCCGTGCCGTGGGGTAAAATCGTTCAGTCAGAACACGAACCCGCATCGGAGCTCATCACATGGCATTCGTCCATCTGCACAATCACACTGTTTTCTCCATGCTCGACGGCGCAACCCGTATCCAGGATATGGTCAATCGTGCCGTTGAGCTGGGCATGCCCGCCGTGGCCATTACCGACCACGGCTACATGTATGGCGTACCCGACCTGGCGCTGGCCTGCGACGCCGTCAACCACAACACGCCCGAGTACAAAACCTGGAGCCACGACAAGGCCTTCTTGGAAAAGGACCGCCGCGACGAGCTGGTGGAGCCCGATCCCGAGTCCAGCCCGCGCGAGCATGCCCAGTATGTGAAGGACATGGCCATGTGGGACGAGAAGGGCAACATCGACGAGCTCAAGCCGCCTCTGGTCATCAAGCCCATCTTTGGCTGCGAGGTCTACTTTACGCCGGACGAGACGCTTGCCCGCGACCATAAGCCCGAGCTCTACCACATGATCCTTCTGGCCAAGGACCAGGAGGGATACGTCAACCTGATGCAGACGGTCTCCGAGGCCGCCGTGCAGGGCTTTTACTATAAGCCGCGCGTGACGCTCGACAACCTGCGCCGCCACGCCAAGGGCATGATCTGCACGAGCGCCTGCATCGCGGGCATCATCCCCAAATACATCGACCGCGGTGACATGGAGGGCGCCATCAAGTGGGCCGAGACCTTCCGCGATACCTTCGAACCCGGCGACTTTTACATCGAGATCCAGGAACACGGCATCACTACCGACAATGGTCTGACCGACGAGCAGATGGACCGTACGCTCATCGATATCGCCAAGCAGGTGGGCGTCAAGGTCATCGCCACCAACGACTTCCACTACCTGCGCCGCGAGGACGCGCCCGTGCAGGACGTCATCATGTGCATTGGCATGAACGCCAAGGTCGACGACCCTAACCGCATGCGCATGACTGGCTCGGAGTTTTACATGAAGACCGAGGAGGAGATGCGGGCGATGTTCCCGTATTGCCCCGAGGCCTGCGACAACACGCTCGAGATCGCCGACAAGTGCTACGTTGAGCTGGACTGGGACTCCATCATCCTGCCGCGCTTCCCGCTGCTCGATCCCGGCGAGACGCACGAGAGCCAGTTCCGCCGCGAGTGCGAGAAGGGCCTGCGCCAGCACTACGGCGACGACTGGGCCACGCGCGAGATTGGTGGCGTCAACATCAAAGAGCGCTTTGAGTACGAATACAAAGTCATCTGCGACAAGGGCTTTGCCGCCTACTTCTTGATTGTTGCCGAGTACGTGCAATGGGCCAAGGACAACGGCATCGGCGTCGGCCCCGGCCGTGGCTCGGCCGCCGGCGCTATCGTCGCCTACGCCATGAACATCACCGCGTTCGACCCGCTCGAGAACGGTCTGATGTTCGAGAGGTTCCTGTCCCCGCAGCGTACCGAGATGCCCGATATCGATATGGACTTCGACGATGAGCGGCGCCTCGAGGTCGTGGAGCACGTTCGCCAGCTCTACGGCCCCGAGAAGGTCACCCACGTCATCACCTACTCGACCATTAAGGCCAAGCAGGCCATCAACGACGCTGCGCGCGTCCTGGACTACCCGGTCTACATGGGCCAGCGTCTGTCCAAGATGGTCTCGAGCGACCCCAAGGTCAAGCTCAAGCAGGTGCTCGAAAAGCAACCCGGCAAAGAGGATCTGTTTAACCCCGATTTTGCCGAGGCCTATAAAAAGGACGACGACGCCCGCCGCATCATCGACACGGCGCTCTCGATTGAGGGCCTTACCCGTGGCGAGGGTGTGCACGCGTGCGCCGTTCTGATCTGCCGCGACCCCGTCAACGAGCACGTGCCCACCAAGCTCGACACCAAGGGCGGCGTCGAGATTACCCAGTACGAAGGTCATACCGTTGCCGACATGGGCCTGCTCAAGATGGACTTCTTGGGCCTGCGCACGCTGACGGTTATCTCCAAGGCCAAGGCAAACATCAAAAAGAACTTCGGCATCGACATCAAAGAGGAAGAGATCCCCTTTGACGACCCCGAGATCTTTAAGCTCATGGGCTCCGGCCATACCGCCGGCGTCTTCCAGGTCGAGTCCGCCGGCATGACGGCCACGATCAAGAACATGAAGCCCACCGAGTACAAGCACGTCGTGGCATTGATCGCCCTGTACCGCCCGGGCCCGCTGGGCGCCGGCATGGTTTCGTCCTACATCAACCGTATGAACGGCAAGGAGCCGGCCGTCTCCTACGACGACCGCCTGGACGACATCCTGGGCGAAACCTACGGCACCATGGTCTACCAGGAACAGGTTATGCTCATCTCCGTCGAGATGTGCGGCTTCTCCAAGGGCGAATCGGACTCGCGTATCCGTAAGCCCGTGGCTAAGAAAAAGATCAAGCTGCTCACGTCGACGGTGCTGCACTGGGAGGATGGCTCGGACGAGACCACCTACGACCACTGGATGAACGGCGCTATCAAGAACAACTACACGCGCGAGGTCGCCCAGAAGATTTGGGACGATGTTCTCGAGTTCGCATCCTACGCCTTCAACAAGTCGCACTCCGCCGGCTACGCCATCCTGGTTATGCAGACGGCGTGGCTCAAGGCGCACTATCCGCACGAGTACATGGCGGCCGTTCTGACGTCCTATACGGGCAAGACCGACAAGATCGTGCACTACGTCTCGGCGTGCCGTCACGACGGCATCCCCGTGCTGTCGCCAGATGTCAACGAGTCCGGCACCGAGTTCACGGCTACCAAGGAGGGCGTGCGCTTTGGTCTGGCCGGCATCCGCGGCGTGGGCACCGGCGTGGCGCAGGCGATTATCGCCGAGCGCGAGGCGGGCGGTCCGTTTAAGACACTGCACGACTTTGTCGAGCGCGTGGACTCGAGCCAGGCCAACCGTCGCGTAATCGAATCGCTGATCAAGGCAGGCGCCTTCGACTCCACTGGGTATCCGCGTCGTCAGATGATGCACTTTGTGGACAAGAACAACCCCGAGAACATCATCGACGCCGCGATAAAGCGCCAGAAGGACCGCGCGAGCGGCCAGACCTCGTTCTTCGACATGTTTGGCGACGTTGAGGGCTCGGGCTTTGAGGTGAGCGTGCCCGATCCGGACGGCCAGGAGTGGGACCGCCACCTTAAGCTGAGCCAGGAGAAGGAGGTTCTGGGCATCTATGTCTCGGACCACCCGCTGCGCCCGTTTGAGTATGCACTAGCCAAGGCGCGCGACTTCTCGTTCTCGCAGATCGATACCGGCTACGAAGTTCAGAATCCTACGGGCGGCACCATCAACCAGGAGATTCCCGAGGGCAAGGCGCTGTGGTGGGCCGGCATGGTCTCGAGCGTGTCCAAGCGCGTGACCAAAAACGGTGACCCCATGGGCATCGTGCAGCTCGAGGACATGGAAGGCGAGGCCACGGTCGTGGTGTTCCCCAAGACCTACAAGGAGGCCGAGGGGTATCTGTACGGCGAGGTCGATCCCGAGACCGGCGCGCAGCTGTCCGACGCCTTTGTGCGCATCAAGGGCAAGCTCGAGCGCTCGGACCGCGGCGACCAGATCATCGCGCAGGAGATTGTGCCGCTGGAGCTCAACGAGGAGAACAACAAGCCCAAGGTGTTTGAGGTCATGGTGCCCAACAGCCGCTTTAGCCAGGGCAATATGGCGCGTCTTGCCACGGTGCTCACCGCTAACCCGGGCGGCGACCGCGTGGAGATCTTTATCGAGCAGGTGGACGGGCGCGTGCTGCGCGCCGAGGTGCCTGCCAAGGTCAACGCGCGCTCGATTCCGCTGCTGGCCGAGGCCAAGGCCATTGTGGGTAACCAGGGTCGCGTGACGGTGATCTAAGCTACCCCGGGTGAGATTGGAGGAAGTGATGGCGCAGGGGACGTTTGTGCAGGCGCTTCGCAAAGAGGCGGCGTTGAGCGGCACCTTTATGAAGGGGCGTTCGCTCATGCTCAACGGCGCCGTGCTGTCGATCGAGGACAGCGGCTCGCGCTTCTCCAAAAACGTGACGGTCGAGGGCTCGGTGCGCGGTTCGCGTGGCGACCTGTACAAGACGCACGTGGCGCTCGACATGGACGAGCACGAGGTGATCGACTACGACTGCGATTGCCCCGCCGCCTATCGTTACCCCGGTATGTGCAAGCACGCTATTGCCACGGCTCTGGCGTATTTGGATGCCAGCGGCGCCGAGCCCGTCGAAGGTTTGCGCACGCCGGTTCGCACGTTTACGGCGCAGTCGAAACAGCCCGCGCGCACCGCACCCAAAGCGCCGGCCGTCAACCCCAACTTTCCCTTTCCGGCGCCCGTCCCCACGAGCCCGAGCCTTGTGGCGGCGCTCTCCGATCTTTCGGACGCGCGCATGGATGAGCTGGCGAGCATGCGCCGCAAGCTTGCCGGTGCCGTTGATCCCGACGCCCCCAAAGCGGCATTGGAGCCCTCGTTGGTGCCGTACTACAATCCGCTGTTCGCTGACCGCTTTAGCTGGGCGCTCGAGTTCCGCATTCGCTGTGGATCGGTCTCCTACGTGGTCAAGGACATCGACGGCATGGCCGATGCCTACGTGCGCGGCGGCACGTTCTCCTATGGCAAGAAGCTCACGTTTGTCCATTCACCTGAGGCCTTTGACGAAACATCGGCAAAGCTGCTCAACCTTGTTGTGACGACAGTTGCCTATCTCGATGACATCACAAGCTCGCGTTCGGCGTCGTACGACTTTGCCCGCAGCGGTTTTGTTGCCGAGCGTCAGTTGCCGCTGTCCGAGCATAGCATCGTATATGTGCTGGACCTGCTGCGCGGCCAGACCATCTCCTTTGAGCCCGCCTGGTCGCGGGGGATGACGACGCATCGCACCTACGACGTGGCGGTTGAGCTGTCTCCGCAAGGGGAGGACGAGGCATCCGCTAAGCGCCCACCGCTGCTTGCCGCCAAAATCGCGCCGGCGGCTGGTGGTAGCTATGACCTGCGCCTGCCCGCCGATATGTACTGCTTTGCGTCGGGCGATGCCGCCTACTTGGTTGACACGCGCCGCGCGCGCCGTACCGACGCTGCATTTGCTCAGCATGCCGCACCTTTTTTGTCGCGCTTGCTGCCGTGCCGCACGCCCGCCCATATTGCCGCCGAGCAGGTGGGTGAGTTCTGCCGTATGGCGCTGCCCATTTTGCGCGACTACACCGACCTCACCGCGCCCGCCGCGCTCGATACCGTGGCACCCGAGCCGAGCTTTGCTATGGCGATCGGTGTCGACGATGGGCTCGTGACCTGCATAATTACGGTTACCTACGGCGATTGGTCGGCGGATCTCTTTAGCCTGGGCGCTCCGGGCAGCCCCTTCGAAGAGCAGCGCCCCGGTGTGCCACCCCGCGACGAGGTGGCGGAGTTTCGCGTTATGGATACAGCGGCCCTGTACTTCGATTTCTACAAGGGCGGTCTGGCGTTTGAGGAGCGCGATGATGAGAGCCTGTTCTGTCTGCTGACCGAGGGTCTGTCCGCCCTGTCCGAGCTGGGTGAGGTCATGCTCAGTGACCGTCTGCGCCAGGTCTCGGTCCGCCCTGCGCCCAAGCTTTCGGTGCGTGCGACCGTCAAGAGTAACCTGCTCGACGTCGAGCTGGGCGCGAGCGGGCTTTCGGCCGCGGACCTTGCCGTCTATCTCGATTCGTACAAGCGCCACCAGACGTTTGCGCGCCTGACGTCCGGCGACATCGTGCGCCTGGATGAGGGAGCGCGCGCCGCGTTTGGCCTTGCCGAAGATCTGGGTGTCGATGCCGTCGACCTGCTCGACGGCGTGTCGCTTCCCGCGTCGAGCACCTGGACACGCTCGGCAAGATGGACTTTACGGTACCCGCCTCGCTCAAGGCAACGATGCGCGGCTACCAGGTCGACGGATACCAGTGGCTCGGCTCGCTCGAACACCTGGGCCTTGGCGGCATCTTGGCCGACGACATGGGCCTGGGCAAAACGCTCCAGATGATTGCGCATATTCTGGCGCGCGTGGAGGCGGGGGACACCAAGCCCACGCTCGTGGTATGCCCGGCCTCACTCGTGTACAACTGGACCGCCGAGCTGGAGCGCTTTGCCCCGTCGCTCGATGTGTGCGCCATCGTGGGCGCCAAAGCTCAACGTCGTGTACAGATTGCCGGCGTGGCCGAGCATAGCGTGGTTGTGACGTCGTATGATCTTATGCGGCGCGATATCGACGAGTACGTCGAGCAGGATTTTGCCCGCGTGGTGCTCGATGAGGCCCAGTACATTAAAAACCCGCTCACGCAGGTGGCGCGCGCCGCAAAGCGCCTGCCTGCCGGCGTGCGCTTTGCCCTGACGGGCACGCCCATCGAAAACCGCTTGTCCGAGCTTTGGAGCATCTTCGACTTTTTGATGCCGGGCCTTTTGGGGACGCGCGAGTCGTTTGCCAAGCGCTTTGAGAGCCCCGTCGAGCATGCCGAGGGCGATAACGCCGCTCGCCTGCAGGCGCTCGTGTCGCCGTTTGTGCTGCGCCGTGTTAAGGAAGACGTGGTGGCCGACCTGCCCGAGAAGATCGAGGACACCGTCATGGCACAGCTTACCGGCGAGCAACGCAAGCTCTACCTGGCCAACCAGGACCGCATCGCCCAGCAGGTGCAGCACCGCGAGGCTGGGGAGTTTAAGAAGGACAAGCTCAAGGTGCTCGCCGAGCTCACCAAGCTGCGCCAGATCTGCTGCGACCCGCGTCTACACTACGAGGATTACAAGGCGGGGAGCGCCAAGCTCGATACGTGTATGGAGCTCGTGCACGGCGCACTCGACGGCGGGCATCGCATCCTGTTGTTCAGCCAGTTTACAGGTATGCTCGATATCATCGGTAAGCGCTTGGCCAAGGAGGACATCGCCTTCCTTAAGCTCACGGGCGCTTCGTCTAAGGAGAGCCGCGCCAAGATGGTCGCGCAGTTCCAAGCGGGCGAGGTTCCGGTCTTTTTGATTTCGCTCAAGGCGGGCGGCGTGGGCCTTAACCTGACGGCGGCCGACGTGGTCATTCACTACGACCCGTGGTGGAACGTGGCGGCGCAGGACCAAGCGACCGACCGCGCGCATCGTATTGGCCAGCAACATACCGTGACCGTGTACAAGCTCATCGCCAAGGACACGATCGAGGAGCGCATCATGCAGATGCAGGAGTCCAAGCGCGATCTGGTCAACAGCGTGCTCGGCGGCGACGGCATCTCGTCGGCGCTGTTTACCCGCGAGGATGTTCTGGCGCTGCTCGGCGGCGACGGGCGCTAGCTGCGCGCTGGATGGGGCTGCCGGGTCGGGCCAGGTCGCCGGTTCGTTCTGGCCCGACCGCTTGTCCCGCTCGTTATGTGTTCATTTGCAATGCCGTGGATGGTTTGTCTGCCTTTGGGCATAAGAAGCATCGAGAACACCGGCACATCAGCAAAGGAGAACATCATGGCAAAATTCTTTAAGGACCCCGACGGCAAGCTCATTGCCGCCCTTGGCAACGACGTTGCAACCCCTGCCGGTTGCACGGAACTGACCGCAAACACTGAGGACGCGGCGCACGAGAAGCACGTGCCTGTTGTCGAGACCGAGCGCGACGGTCACGTGATTCGCGCACGCGTTGGCTCGGTCGAGCACCCCAGCCTGCCCGAGCACTATATTGAGTGGATCGCCCTTGAGGCCGAGGGCCGCTTAGAGGTCCATTACCTTGAGCCCGGCATGAAGCCCGCGACGTTTTTTGCCGGCGGTTCCAAGACCGGTACCGTCTATGCCTACTGCAACCTGCACGGGCTGTGGTCCGCGACATTCTAGGAGCGCGCCCCCGCTCGGGGTATCATAGCTAGCATATGCACATGCGAGCGCCGACTGCATCATGCGGCCGGCGCTTTTACTACGATTTCGATGGTTTACGACGGAAAGGGCTGAGCCATGAAGCTCGCGCTTGCACAGATCGATATGCGCCTGGGTGATATTGAGGGCATTTGCGGCCGCATCGAGGACCAGGCTCGTCTGGCCCACGAGCGCGGGGCGCGCGTGCTGTGCGTTCCGGCTCCGCTCTTTATGGGCGCCATGCCCGGGGGCCTGGTGGGCACTGCCGACTTTGAGCACGACATGCTTGCCGGCTTGACTGGTGTCGCCGAGCGTATCCAGGAGCTTGACATGATTTGCATCGTGCCCGCGGCGGTTTCGTTTGAGGGCCAGCCCCTGCTCGACTACATGATGCTCAAGGACGGCCATGTGGTGCCGGCCCGTTCGAGCATTGCCCTGCAGCGCGGTGGGAACGGCGATGCCCGTTGGGCGCCGCCGGTCTTCGACGTGGACGGCGTGCGTATCGCCGTGATCTTCGACTTGGACCGCGAGCTCGAGATGCTGCCGACCGGCGTCGACCTCATCGCCTATTTTCAGTTCAACGCGTTTGATATGACCGACCGCGAGACGGCCGCCATCGCCGCCGTTCGCAGCGGTGCCTACCGTAAGATCGCGTCCAAGCGCAGCGTATGGTTTGCCTGCATGGCGCCGGTCGGTGCCTATGACGAGTCGGTGTATACCGGCGGGTCGTTTGTGCTCGACGACTGCGGGCGCGTAGTGGCCCAAGCGCCGTGCTTTGAGGAGAGCCTGCTGGTTCAGGAGATTCAGCGCGGCGTAATGCTCGATGCCCTGGAGGACCACGAGCTGCCCGAGTTTCGTTCCGAGGAGTGGTTGTGGCAGGCGCTGGTGCTCGCTGTGCGCGATAACGCCCGTGCCCATGGTACGTCGCGCGCCGTGGTGGCGCTCGAGGGCGATTTGCCGTCGTCTTTGCTTGCGGCGCTGGCTGTCGATGCATTGGGCTCGCGCAACGTGATCGGCCTGGTGCTGAACCGCAACCGCATCTTTACGCCGGCACAGGAGGAGGCCGAGGCCGCCCGTTGCGCCGCCGTTCGCGCGATTGCCGAGCGCCTGCATATTCGCACGGTTGAGCGCGATGCGCCGGATGCGGCGCGCGTACTCGACCGCGATGTGTCGGCGGGCGATGCCGAGCGCCTGCGCTCGCGTACGCTGGGCCTCATGTTGGAGGATACGGCGCTCGAGCTGGGCGCGATGGCTCTGAGCCCGCTTTCCAAGACCGAGTACGCGTTGGCGGCACCGGCGCTTTGCGGTGGCTACCAGGGCGATTACGCGCCCTTTGGCGATGTGTATCTGTCGACCCTCGAGTTTGTGGCGCGCGTGCGCAACCGCACGTCTGCCGTGGTGCCGCAGGAGCTCGTGACGCTCAACGCGGTGGAAGATTGCATGGAGCGCGTGCTGGCGCGGGCGCTCTCGACGCTCGACGGCCCGGTCGACATGCTTGATCGCGCGGCGCAGCTGCTCGGTGGGCTCGAGCCGGGCGAGGTCGATGGTGCGCTTGAGTCGCACGTGGACCGCAACCGACCCTTCGACGACATCCCAATGGCCGCCGGCAAGCCCGAGGCTTGCTCGCTGCTGCTGATGCTCGTGCGCCAGGGAGAGGCGGCTCGCCGCATGCTGCCGACGGCGCCGATCGTCTCGGCCCGTTCGTTTGTCGAGCGCGCCTGGCCGTACATGCTCGCGTGGTCCGACCTGGGGCTGAGCGGCAAGGAGCGCATGACGGTCGATTCACTGGCGCGCGCCGAGGTGCGTCGTTTTGCCGACGAGGATACAAGCGAGCGCATGCGCGGCGAGATGATGGGCATATTGGGTGACCTGTTGGGTATTTCGCCCGAGCAGATGGAGGAGCTGCGCTCCGAGGATGGCCAGCGTCGCCTGCATGAGGGCATGAAAAAGTTTGAGGGCGAGGTCCAGGACGCCATCGAAAAGATGATGGGCGGCCAGGGCGGACCGCAGGGTGGGCCCCAGGGCACGCCGATGCCGCAGCCGCCGGTTGATCCGAGGCAGTTTCCGTTCTTCTCGCAGAACTAAACTGGGGATGGGATTCACTCCCAACCCCGATACTTCAACTAAGCATCTTGGCCCCGTTGTGTTATTCTAGAACAGACGTTCGTGAGTAGTGCGCGGGGCCTTGCCTTGCGCTTGGTAAAAGACGAGGGGAGGTTGGCTTGGTTATTTTGGGCATCGACCCCGGTTTGGCTCATACGGGTTGGGGGATTATCGAGGAGCGGCGTGGCGAGGTTCGCTGCCGTGCCTATGGCTGCATCGAGACCAGCGCAGGCAGTCCGCTCGCGGTGCGCCTGTCGCATATCGCCCGCGACCTCAAGGGTGTCGTGGAGCGCTATCGACCCGATACCGCTGCTATCGAGAGCATTTACTTTGGTGCCAACGTTCGCTCGGCCATCCCTACGGCGCATGCCCGTGGCGCCGCGCTCGTGGCGCTTTCGGAATGCGCGCTCGAGATTGGCGAGTATACGCCTATGCAGATTAAGCAGGCTGTTGTGGGCACCGGCGCTGCGGACAAACGGCAGGTCGCGTATATGGTTCGTACGCTCACGCAGCTCGATCACGACCCGCATCCCGACCATGCCGCCGATGCCCTGGCCTGCGCCATCTGCCACGTTAACCTCAGCCGCACCCGGGCGCTTACCGGCGGCGAGTTCTATCAACAGAGAGGAACCGGATACTGATGATCTCCCAGCTCCACGGAACGCTTGTCGAGGCCACGATGAGCTCTGCTGTCGTCGATGTGTCGGGCGTTGGCTTTGAGCTCGGCATCTCGGGCAGCACTGCGGCCACGTTGCCGACGCCCGGCGGCGAGGTCCGCCTCTACACGCGTATGCAGGTGCGCGAGGACGCCATGACACTTTTCGGTTTTTCCTCTAAGGATGAGCGCACGATGTTCGATCGGCTCGTGTCTGTCTCGGGCGTTGGCCCGCGCTTGGCGCTCGCCGTGCTTTCCACCTATACCGTGGAGCAATTGTATTCGCTGGTGATGGCCGAGGACGACAAGGGCATGGCCAAGGTGCCCGGTGTGGGCAAAAAGACAGCTCAGCGTCTGATCCTGGAGCTCAAGAGCACCTTTGCCAAGGACAAGGGCTTTGTGCCGGTCGACGTGATTCCCGGCCAGGTTGCGATGCCCGTGCCCGCTGCCGCTCCCTCGGCCATCGATGACGCCCGTGCGGCGCTCCTTTCCATGGGCTTTAGCCCGCAGGAGACCGATGTTGCCCTGAGCGGGTATGATGGGCAGAATATGCGTGTCGAGGATCTGCTCGGCGCGGCGCTTAAGCGACTCGGAATGGATGCGTGATGTGGGAAGCCGATGACTCTCAGGACCTGTGGGCGACGCCCGGCAACTCGCCGGCGGCATCCATGGCGCACGGCGAGCGCATGGTGGGCTCGGAGCTGACGGCCGAGGACCTCGATGTCGACCGCACTTTGCGCCCCCAGCGCCTGGACGACTACTGTGGCCAGGAGCACATCAAGCAGAGCCTGCGCGTGTTGATCGAAGCGGCGCAGAGCCGTGGCGAGACGCTCGACCACGTGATTTTCTCGGGTCCTCCGGGCCTGGGCAAGACCACGCTGGCCACCGTTATCGCCAACGAGCTGGGCGCTCAGATCAAGACGACGAGCGGCCCCGCTATTGCGCGCACCGGCGACCTGGCGGCCATCCTTACTAACTTGCAGCCGGGTGATGTGCTGTTTATCGACGAGATCCACCGCCTCAACCGTTCGGTCGAGGAAGTCCTGTACCCCGCGATGGAGGACTTTGCCCTCGATATCGTGATTGGCAAGGGTCCGGCGGCGCGCTCGATTCGCCTGGATATCCCCAAGTTTACGCTCGTAGCAGCAACGACCCGCTCGGGTATGCTGACTGGCCCGCTGCGCGACCGCTTTGGCATTTCATATCGCCTGGATTACTACACGGTCGAGGAGCTCGCGCAGATTGTGACGCGCTCGGCGTCCATCCTGGGCGTGGCGATCGACCATCCCAGTGCGCTCGAGATCGGCTCGCGTTCGCGCGGCACGCCACGTCTTGCCAACCGCCTGCTCAAGCGCGTGCGCGATTACGCGCAGGTGCGCGGCAACGGTCCCATTGAGCTTGATATTTGCCGTCAGGCGCTCGAGTTCTTCGAGATCGATGAGCTTGGTCTGGACTGGATGGATATTCGCATTTTGGAGACACTCGCTAAGACGTTCTCCGGACGTGCCGTGGGCCTGACAACGCTTGCCAGCGCGGTGGGCGAGGACCCGGGAACGCTCGAGGATGTCTATGAGCCCTATCTGCTGCAGTGCGGCTTGATGATTCGCACGCCCCAGGGCCGCCAGGCAACGCTTCGCACCTTTGAGCACTTGGGGATTGAACCTACCATTTAGGGCGCTTTGTTTTGGCGGGCTGTTAAGCTATCGCTGAGCATTGGATAAACATATCGCCATTCATCGGTTACGGGTGTTTTACTATTGCGCGCCCGTGCTATGCTGAATTGGTCTTTTTCTCATTCGGTAACGAAAGGACCGCCCATGCCTACTGACATCGAAATCGCACGTTCTGTCACGCCGCTGCCTATTACCGAGGTGGCCAAGAACGCCGGCGTCGACGTTAAGCACCTGATTCCGTACGGCTTCGACAAGGCTAAGGTCGATTATTCACTGCTCAACGAGCCGACTGATCACCAGGCCAAGCTCGTCCTCGTGACCGCCATCAACCCAACGCCTGCGGGCGAGGGCAAGACCACCACGACCATCGGTCTGGCCGACGGTCTGCGCCGTCGCGGCGTCAAGAGCGCCGTGGCCCTGCGCGAGCCTTCGCTCGGCCCCGTCTTTGGCGTTAAGGGCGGCGCTGCCGGCGGCGGCTGGGCTCAGGTCATCCCCATGGAGGATATCAACCTGCACTTTACCGGCGACTTCCATGCCATCGGTGCTGCCAACAACCTGCTGGCCGCCATGCTCGACAACCATATTCAGCAGGGCAACCAGCTTGGCATCGACGTTAAACGCATCACTTGGAAGCGCGTCGTCGATATGAACGACCGTCAGCTGCGCCACGTCATCGACGGTATTGGCGGTAAGGCCCAGGGCGTGCCGCGCGAGGACGGCTTCGATATCACCGTCGCCTCCGAGGTCATGGCAATCCTGTGCCTGTCTACGAGCATTAACGACCTCAAGGAGCGCCTGGGCGAGATCGTCGTCGGCTACAGCTTTGCCGGCGAGCCCGTCCGTGCCCGCGACCTTAAGGCCCAGGGTGCCATGGCCGCGTTGCTTAAGGACGCGCTCAAGCCCAACCTGGTGCAAACGCTCGAGGGCACGCCCGCGTTTGTCCACGGCGGTCCCTTCGCCAACATTGCCCACGGCTGCAACTCTATCATGGCCACGCGTATGGCGATGCGCTTTGGCGATGTCGCCATTACCGAGGCCGGCTTCGGTGCCGATCTGGGTGCCGAGAAGTTCCTCGACATCAAGTGCCGTATGACGGGCGTTCGTCCCAGCGCCGTCGTGGTCGTCGCGACCGCTCGTGCGCTGAAGTACAACGGTGGCGTCGCCAAGGCCGACCTCAACGAGGAGAACCTCGAGGCACTCAAGGCCGGCATGCCCAACCTGCTGCGTCACGTCGACAACATCCAGAACGTTTATGGTCTGCCCTGCGTAGTCGCCATCAACCGCTTCCCGACGGACACCGAGGCCGAGCTTGCGCTCATCGAGTCCGAGTGTCAGAAGCTCGGCGTCAACGTTAAGCTTTCCGAGGTCTGGGCCAAGGGCGGCGAGGGCGCGCTCGAGCTTGCCGATGAGGTCATGCGTCTGATTGAGCAGCCGAGCGAGCTCAAGTTTGCCTATGAGGACGGCGCCGATGTGGCCGACGCTCTTGAGGCCATTGCCACCAAGGTCTACCGCGCCGACGGCGTCGACTTTACGCCGGCCGCCAAGCGCCAGCTCGCCGAGCTGCGCGAGAACGGCTTTGGCAACCTGCCGGTGTGCGTGGCCAAGACGCAGTACAGCTTTAGCGACAACGCCAAGGCCCTGGGCGCTCCCGAGAACTTCCGCATCACGGTGCGCGAGCTCAAGGTTTCCGCCGGTGCCCACTTTGTGGTCGCACTGACTGGCAGTGTTCTGACCATGCCGGGCCTGCCCAAGGTCCCCGCGGCCGAGAACATCGACGTCGACAACGACGGCAACATCACCGGCCTGTTCTAAGCCTGCTGTCCATAGCTGCTAGCCCGCCCCGCCGTGCCTACCAAGGCCCGGCGGGGCTTTTTTATCCTTAGGCCCGCGCATGTCTTGTAGATACCGACGGGCTCTGCCCATCATAGGCTTTTGCGCGGGTAGAATGCATGGATAACTTGATGCTCACGCGCGACGGAAAGGAATCGTTGCATGGATCAGGACAAGACAACCGTGATGGGCGGCTACGGTTCCGCGCAGGCTGGCGATAGCGCCGATGCGACTCGCGTTGTTCCCAACCGCGGTTATACCGACCCCGCCGCGACGCAGCCTTCTGCCGAGCCCACCCGGGTTATGGGCTATGGCGACACGGCGCAGGATTCTTATGCTGCATCTTCGCAAGGCCCCTATGGCAACGCAGCTCCGGACCCGTTTGATTATGCGCCGCAGGATTCTTATGCCGCCTCGACACCGAATCCCTATGATGACCTGCCGCAGAATCCCATTCCGCAGCCTCAGCAGACGACGTATATGCCTCGCACGGCGCAGCCTCGCTACGAGTCGCGCGAGCCGTATCGCGAGTACCCCAAGTCGATTCCGCAATATGGCGAGGACGAGGAGAAGAAGCCGTCGCGTTCGTCGAGCGTGATCAAGAAGATCCTCATCGTGCTGGCGATCTTCTTTGCGCTGTCGGTTGTGTTTGCCATTGTGTCGGGCATGCTCAACAAGCGAGGGAGTTCAACGGCTGATACCGCTGCCGAGCAAACCGAGTCCGCCTCGTCTAGCACCGTCGATCTGAGCGATATCCCGGGGCAGTACTGGTCCAACGCCAAGAAACTTCTCAAGTCGCGCGGCGCCAATCTTTCGAATGCCGTGGTCCTGACTGATGATGGCTCAACGCCCGTCATCGATGCCAACTGGGTCGTTACTTCTGCTTACTATAACGACAGCGGCAACCTCGAAATTCAACTCACGCACAAGAATAGCTCGGGCAACTCGCCCGACGGCCAAAGCGGTACCGACAGCTCGAGTTCCAATACGCTGGAGGACTTGAGCAACAAGGCACAGGAGTTGGGAGACAAGGCGCAAGAGCTGGGCGATACGGCACAAAACCTGGGCGACACCGCGCAGAACTTGGGCGACATGGCGACGGGTGCCTGGAATGCACTGCAAAACGGCATCTCGGGCGCGCAGGGAAACTAGCTGTTAAGCGGGCTACAGCTGTTCAGCCGGACGGTCGGGCGAGCTAAAGCCCGAGTCAAACGTAACGACGCATGAGGCATTGGGTCGGCGCTCGTGCACGATGCGCGTGACGAGCTCCAGCAGCTCCTCGTCGGATATGTCAAAGCCGTCGGGGCGCACCAGGTCAAACGAAACGAACCCGTCGTGCTCGTGCAGGTCGTGGATGGAGAGCTCGGGGTCGATCTGCATAACGCCGCGCTTGACCCAGCCGCGCAAATCATCGCCGGTTGTCGCGATGGGGTCGCAGTGCAGCGTGATGCCAATGCCCATCTGGCGCTTGATGTCGTGCTCGATGGTGTCCAGGATCTCGTGGTGCTCAAATGCGTCGCCCTCGCCGGGCATCTCCACGTGAGCGCTGGCAAACTGACGACCGGGGCCGTAGTCGTGCACCATCAGGTCGTGTGTGCCCAAGACCTGCGGATAGGACATGATCTTGTCGCGGATTGCCTGGACGAGCTTGGGGTCGGGCGCTTGCCCCAGCAACGGGCTGATGGCGTCGCGCACTAGGCCCATGCCGCTGATGCAGATGAAGATGCCCACACCCAGGCCTGCCCAGCCATCGAGGTCAAAGCCGGTCGTCTGCGAAATAAGCGCCGCCACCAAGACCGAGCCCGAGGTGATGACGTCGTTTTTGGAGTCCTGTGCTGTGGCAATGAGTGTTTCGGAATCGATACGGTTGCCCAGCGCGCGGTTGAATGCGGCCATCCAGAGCTTAACGAGCATGGATGTAGCCAGTGCCGCAAGGGAAACGAGCGTGTAAGCGGTGGGGGAAGGCTTGATGATCTTGGTGACCGACTCGAGGATCAGGTTGATGCCGACGGCGCAAACCAGGACGGCGACAAACAAGCCGGCGAGGTACTCGTAGCGGCCGTGGCCATAGGGGTGGCCTTCGTCTGCCGGGCGGCTGGCGAGGCGGAACCCGAGCAGGCTCACGATGTTGCTCGAGGCATCGGAGAGGTTGTTGAAAGCGTCGGCGATGAGGGAGACGGAGCCAGCGAGCAGGCCCGCGATGCCCTTGGCCAGGCACAAGGTGATGTTGAGGCCAATGCAGATGAGGCTTGCGGCGAAGCCCGCGTTGGTGCGGCGGGAGGTATCGACCGGCTCGCCCTCGCTGCCGGGAACAAGCGTATGTACCAGCCGATTTACAAATAGCATAGCGGTCGTCCTCACAATCATGTTTAAGGGGATAGTGTAGCTCGCGCGGGGGCGCCGTGCACCGATGCTCAGAAAATGCAGCAATAGTCTGCCGGTGCTAACGAGCGAGCCTTCTCGTCTGCCTGGGTGCTCGATTTTGGGCCACATGGGTATGGGCACGTGCTTACCTGCCCGACATACTTAATGTCGACAGCCCCAGTGCAAAGGAGGACGTATTCATGGACGAGATGTTTGCCATTAAATGCCAAAACTGCGGCGGCCCTATGTACTCACACCAGGCTAAACGCAGCTTTGAGTGCGCCTATTGCGGCACGGTCGTTCCGTGGCAGGCCGATGCGGGGGAGCCCAAGAGCGCCCTGGGCATTCGCCATACGCCACTGACGGTTGTCGATGGGCTGCTTAAGCTCACGCATGTGTCGCAGCTCGAGCGCCCGGTGGACCCCGACTGGTATTTCTTTAATGAGCACTGGCGCAATCAGTCGGTTCTGGAGCATCTGCTGTGGGAAGACCGCGGCACGGCCCAGGAGTTCCAAGAGGCCACGCACGTGAGCATCCCCTGTCCCTTCTGCGGAGCGTCCTTTGAGGGCGAGTCGACCCAGCGCGTGTTTGAGTGCCCGTCCTGCGGCAATAAGATCGGTGTCGCCGACCTGCTCAAGCCGGGGACGTTTAGCAAGCGCCTGACCATGGGCGTTGGTGCGGAACATGTGCCCGAGCAGGGTATTCCCTGCGAAATCTCACCGCAGCAGGCACGTGCCAACGCGCTGCAGCTGGTGCGCCAGTACCCGGATGCCTTTGCCGGGCACGACGTGGAAGACGCGATCCAAAACGACATGATGCTCTTCTATTTCCCCATGGCGCTGGCGGACCTGCGTATGATGGCGAGCTTCCCGGGCAAGGGCCTGAGCAAGGAGACCTTGGTGTACTACGAGGTACTCGATTGGGCGTATCCGCGGGCAAACTACCTGGACGTTCGTCTTATGGGCATTTTGGAGCCGTGGGACTTTGGCAAGGTGGGGCCGTTCGATCCTGCCATGCAGGAGGGCGACTTTCGCGTTGTCTCCGTCGATGCATCTACCAAGGACCAGGTGGTCATTGATAAGCTGGCGCTCGACATTGCCGGCAACGATGCCGAGGCGGTACTGGGGCTCAATAAAAAGAGCATTCGCATGTGGGCGCGCAAGGCCCGCAAGCAAAAGGACGGTCTGGTGATGGTGCCGGTCTACTTTGTCGATCGTCCGGCGACGGATAGCCGCGACGGCGAGCAGGTGCGCATCGCCGTGAACGGCCAGACGGGCCGCGCGGCCGCGGTGGTGTTTAGCGACAAGCGCGAGACGCATATCGTGGCGCCGCTCAACCTGAGCCTTCATCTGTCCGGCGAGAGCACCGTGCACGCCACGCCCATCGAGGTCAAATACGTTAAGTCGCCGTTTCTGTACCAGATCGTGCGCCGTGGAGGCGGCGAGCAACCGCGCCAGGTTGCAGCCGCCGTCGAGGGTTCCTACCGAGAAGAAAAGCCCAAACGCAAGGGCTTGCTCGCTGCGATCTTTGGGAAGTAGGGAAGCGCAGCGCGGGACGGCTCACAGGCGTGCGGGCGTTTCGGTCGCAACGTGCTGCTACCCTTGCGTTTCGCCATTGGTCGCTTCGTTGATGGCGCGGTACTCGGCACTCAGCTCGCGCGCCAGCTCTTCCTTGCTTGGAAGATACGGCAGGTATTTGGCGGCAAACACTTGGTCGTTGTCTTCGGGCAGCGTGTACTCGACGATCGAATCGCTTTTGTCCGCGCAGAGCACGATGCCTATGGGCGGATTGTCGCCTTCGTTCATGAGCTCACGCGTGTAGTAGTTCACATACATTTGCATCTGGCCCAGGTCCTGATGCGTAAGGTCATCGGTCTTAAGGTCGATGAGCACGAAGCAGCGCATCAGATAGTTGTAAAAAACAAGGTCAATATAGAAATGGCGCCCATCAAAGGTGATGCGCTTTTGGCGCGCCTCGAAAGCGAAGCCACGGCCAAGCTCCAGCAGGAACTTCTGAAGATGTGTGATGAGCGCCTGCTCTAGATCGCTCTCGCGAAACGCAGTATCGTCCGAGAAACCTAAAAACTCCAGTACATATGGATCGCGGATGATATCCTCGGGGCGACGAGCTGGGGCGCTCTTTTGGATTTCTTGGGTGACAGCCTCCTTGTCTTTGCTGGCAAGTAGGTGCTCGCGGAACATGGTGTTGATCTGGCGTTCGAGCTGGCGCGTGCTCCAGCGAGAGTCGGCGCATTCGTTCATGTACCAGGTGCGAGCTTCGGGGTCAGGAATGCGTATTAACCTGCGGTAATGTGTCCAGCTCAATTCGGGACGCAGTGAGTCCCGAATTGGAAATGCAAGATAGAACTGACGCATTTTGCGCAGCTCTCTTGCTTCAAAACCTTTACCAAAATCCTTGGTAAGTCTGATTGCGAGGGCCTTGAGCAGCGCCTCTCCATACTTGGCGCGCTCCTCTCCGCCCTGCTCATCAACTATGCTCTTGCCGATCTCCCAATACGCCTCAACCATCGCAAAGTTAACGGCGGTATAGGCCTTGTCGCGAGCGGCGTTGAGAATCGAGGAAACCTGCTTGTAAAAACCTTCGGGCACGATTGCCGATTCTCCACGGTTTACCAGTTCGCCCATCACTGTCGCCCCACTTTCCTCTTGTGGAATGCATCTTTATCTCATCTAGTTTAAAGCCTCGCGCGGACACGAATTGCTGTGCTGTCTGGCACCTTCGCATGGGAGCCTTGCGGTGACTAAAATGTGGCAATAGAGACAGTTTTAGCGAACCCCATGGGAGTGACACACATGGACAACAACACCTTGCTGTTCCAGGACAAAGGTTCGGGCAGGTTTAAAGACGTCAAGATCTACCCTAACCGCATCGAGGTGCTCAAGAAGGGTGCTTTCGGCGGCAAGCATATCGAGATTGTCTACCTTAAGGACATCACGGGCGTTAACAGGATCAAGGGTCGCGACGTTTTCCTGCGCAATCGACTGTTAACCGCTTGCGTCTTTAGTCTGAGCAGTCGTGCGAAGGCCCAGGAGTTTGTTAACGCGCTGAACATGGTGATGTAGCCTATGGCGACGTTTGGGCCAAGGTGAAAATCGGGGCGCAGAACGGTATTCTGCGCCCCGATTGAGTTGATGCGCCCAAAAGACTGGCTTGCCTATTCGTTAACGTCCTCGGTATTGTCGCGGTCACTGGCAAGCATTGCAGCGCCAGCGACCGTTGTCGCCACGGCGGCAGCGGCGAGCCCGGCGGCAATGCCGGAGCCGTCGCCCGTGTCGGCGAGTTTTCCGGCCGAGTTCTTGCCCTGGTCGCTCTTGTTGCCCTTGCCGTTCTTGTCGGCGCCGCCTGCGTTGGAACCCGTGCCGCTGCCGGTGCCGCCTGCACTGCCCGAGGCCGCTACGGTAAAGCTTGCGGCTCCATCGCTGGCGAGCGTGTAGTTCTGTGCCGCGTCGCCCAAAAGGCCTTTCGCGCGCACCCAGTACGTCCCTGCGGCAAATGTTTCGCCCTCGGCCATTGCCGTGCCCGGAGCGCCGTTCGCGTCGTGCACAAACTCGAGCTGGGCCGTGCAGGCATCGGTTTCGAGCTTGCCCTCGAGTGATGCCGCAATCTTGGCGCGCACGTCCTCGCCGGCCTTAAGGCCTTCGAGCCCCTCAAAGTGGGGTGTCAGCGCGCGTGGATCGATATCGATGGGCACGGAGCCCCGCAGCTCCGTAACGGTCTCGTTGCCCAAGGCGTCGACATCCACATATTCGATGGCAAACGCATGGCCCGAAGCCGTCACGTTGAGTACGTTGCTGCTGTCGACAAGGCGGAAATGGCCCTCGCCAACGGTCTTGCCATCCTGGAGCGAGGCATCGCTCAGCGAGTCGCCGTACGTCATGCGTATGCGGCTCGGGAGGTAGTACGAAGCTGTCTGCTTGTGCTGTGTATCGTAATCGTAATTGCGCTGGTAGATGCTCCGGGCCAGCGCCGCATCAACAAAGTCGGATGCGATGATGCCAATGTGCTTGAGGTAATCTGACTTTGTTTCCTCGTTGTCGCTGGGGTTGATGTACGGGCTCTTGTACAGATGCTCGTTGACTACTCGCGCTGCGGTAAATGGGTTGCTTCCTTGCTTGTGATTCGTGCAGCTGGTGTAGTTGATAGACCAGCAGCGCTCCAGGACTTGCTCCTTGGCCCCGTTATCGTCCTCGACATCTACCTCGTTGCGGTTGAGCTTAGCCGTCTCCTGCAGGGCCATATCGACCCAGCTGATCTTGTCGGTTCCGGTGCATTCGTAATGGTCCTGGGCATATACCTTGGTGCAATAGGCTTTTTTGTCGCCTGTTTCCCCTGCGGCTTCAAAGCCTTGCGCGTTTTGGACGAGACACATAGAGGAGCTGCTGGGGTGTGCTGCGATTTTGTTGTCCCATTCGGTTAGGTCGAGGCCCCACGTGTGGCCGCTTACGCTGTCGCCGGCGAGTCCAAATCGGCGCAGCAGGACGATCTTTCCGCGCACCTCGTTCAGTGTGGGAACGCGGCTCGACGTATAGAACAGTTTGGGGTTGTCGTCCAAAACCTTGGCGAAAGCCGTCGTAAGGCTCTCGTCAGTAGCCTCGTTGTTGCCTCGGGATACAAGCATGATGAGCGCTTCTGACGGATTTTCGTTCAAAAACTTTTTGAAGTAGCCAACGACATCGGAGAGATGCATGAAGTGCCCGTCTTTTTTGAGCAGGTAGCAACTTCCATGGTCGATGCCGGGGTCGTTGCCTTTTCCGAGTCGGATATCAAAATAGCGAATGCCTTCGAGCAACTGCGTGGGGATGTAGTCCTGCTGGCACTTTGCTTGCGAGGATTGGGGTTCGGTGTCGTTGTCCACGCTGCAAGTTCCCGAATCGTGCGTGCCCGGGATGCTCAGCTCGTCGAGGTACTTGTTGCCTTCGACGTGGCTCATCCAACATGGTCCGTCGACGTAGCTGCTATACGTGGTCCAGTCGATGCTGCTAACTGTGGCATCGGTCTTGTCCATGCTGTAGCCGACAAGCTCGAGCTCCCACGGAATGGAATATTTCTTTTGGCAAATCTTGTTGTTGTCTTGGTCTTTGCCTTTCGATTCTATGGCCAGGTAGTTAATACCGTTTTTCGTGTATATGCGGTCTCGAATAATATAAGTTCCGTCGAACTGGCGGTCGAACGTATAGGCGCGGCTGTCCTTATGGTCGTACTCGCCACTCCATACGTGGATGACCTTTCCATCTTTGTCCGAGTCGCCATCGACCGACCAAATGCTGTAGCCCGTCTTCTTGTGCTCTTCGAAATTGAGCAGGGTGCGGATGGCATACCAGTTTGTGCCGTCCGCATCGGTCCCTACGTGCTCAAGGATGAGCTTGCTGGACGTGCCGTCATTAAACAGGTGGCAGACGTTGCCGATGACGTTGCCGTCTTCGTTGACGCTCGCGGTGCGAAAATAGCCCGCGGGGCGAAGGCGAATGACGAAATTGTCGAGGGTGGCCGCTGACTCGGCCGTGCCGTCCGCAAAGGCTGTCCGCGGGCTAATGCCCAGCGTGGCGGTTTCGGGCAGGCTTGCAAGTGGCGACAACGCCGCGAGTCCAAGGCCCAGCGTAAACGCTCGGCGACTGATGGCATGATGTTCGGTCATAACTCCTCCATTCGCAGGGTGCGGTTATGCACTTATTTTGGTCACTTTACTGCCCGGATGTTTAAAGGTGTCGGCTCAATTGTCTGCGCGGCGCTATAAATCGGCGAGCGGACGTGCTGGGGTGCTTGTTCATGTTGTGCCGTTACCGCGCTGGGGGGCGGTTTTGCCGCCCGGCATCTTCGCGTTCGTCGGCTGCCGGCATAAGAAAGGGAGGGTCGGTTTACCGGCCCTCCCTTAGTACGAAGCGCTGGGGTACCGTCGCTTGTTTGCGCTGCGCTCGTGTTTCCCGCTGCGCTCGCCAGTCGCTTAGCGCTTGATCTCGATATCCTCGAGCTTGACGTCCATGGCCTCGGTCTTGGCCTTGGCGATATCATCGGCAAATTCCAGGGACTTCATCATGGTCTCGACGGCGTCCTTGTGCTCCTCGACGTTGTCGATGCGCACGTAAACGCTGCCGCCTTCAACGTCGGTAAAGCACTCGGTCGTTACGCCGCCCGAGTGCGTAAAGTAAGCACTGCGCCAGGTCTTGCCGTTGTATTTAACGGGGTCGCTCTCGGTCCATCCGGAGTTGGCCTTCCACTTTGCCTCGTAGTCGAACAGTTCGTCGGCGTTCTTATCGGGGTCGAAGATGGGTATGAAGCGGTCGCTCGCATGCTCGCTCTCGGTGAACTTAAACTGGGCCCTGTCGGCGGTGTCGCCGGCAACGTCGGTGATCTCGACGCCCTCGGGAACCTCGACCTTAAACCAAATGAAGTCGGTCCTCATATCCACGGCTGGCTTTTCTGCTCCGCCGCCACCGCCACTGCCGGTAGCGCCACCGCTGCCACCGCAGCCCACCAGGGCAACTGCGGCAAAGAGACTGATGCAGAGGGTGAGAATCGCAAAGGCCTTCTTTTTCATGGTCGTGTCCTCCTCGATCTGTAATCGCCCATGGATTACCTGTCTTTACTGTACGCGCGAGCGGCTCGTTCGGGTGGGCCATGTGTCCCATTCTGGGGGCAGGATTTGCGCCGACAAGTGGCAATATACGCGGGCACAAAAGAGGGGAGGGCCGATGTCGTCGGCCCTCCCCGGGTTGGGCGCCCGTTGTTTTAATGGAGCGCATGTGCGCGGGTGCGCATAGGCACGTGCGGGTGCCCCGTTACTTGATCTCGATGCTCGAAATCTCGACTTCGCGTGCCTCGTCAACTGCTTTCTTCATGTCGTCGGGGAACTCGATGGAGTTGAGGAGTGTCTCGGCTTCTTTCTTGTGCTGGTCGAAGTTCGAGATGAGGACGTAGGCGCTTCCCGGCTCAACGTCGGTAAAAAGCATGGTTGAGATGCCGCTGTTGTCCTCGTATGTTCCGACGAGCCACGTCCTGCCGTTATACTCGACGGACCCGCCATCCTTCCACTGGAACGTATCCCCCTTCTTTTCTGCCTGGTCGGCGTGGGACTCCTCGGCCGTCAGCGCTTTTTTCCAAACGGGGATAAAGCGATCGGCCGAGGCGTTCTCGTCTTCGGGGAAGGTGAGCTGAACCCTGTCGGCATTCTTGCCGGCGGAGTCGCTTACGCCGACACCCTCGGGCATCTCGACCTTAAACCAGATAAAGTCGGTCTTCTTGGCGACGGGGGCCTTTTCCTTGCTCTCGCTCTTGGCGGTGCTGCCGCCTCCGCCCGATGCGCTCCCGCCGCAGCCGACAAGGGCAAATGCGGCAAAGAGGGCGATGCAAAGGGAAAGAATCGATAGGGTCTTTTTCTTCATGGTGGCGTCCTCCTTGTCTGCCGATGACATCACGGCGCCGCATGCTGTTGGGGTACTGATTGCGCTGGCGGCGGATGTCTCTGTGTGCTGTGCGGCTTATGCCTCCGTTCATTGCTTGTGGCCGTTGCCCGGCCGTGCCCCAACGGGTTCCTTACTTATAGATATGCCCCAGCTTGTGCTGCCCGGGAGTCTCGAAAGGTGGGCCATGTGTCCCATGTTTGTGTCGCTGCCGCCTATCGTGTGCCATAGAAATCCGCGATGGCCAGCTGCGCTGACGCTCATGTGCTTATGGGCTAGACTTAGCACCATTACGTGATCGATGCGGTCGGTCGGCGGTTGCCACCCGACCGATGTATATGACTTGAAGGTGCATGTGCATGAGCCAAGAGATGATGGACAAGACCTGCCGCGGGTTTGCCGAGGCGCTGGCCGCGCGCGAGCCGGTTCCCGGCGGTGGCAGCGCGAGCGCCTTTGTGGGCGCGCTGGGCGCCTCGCTGTGCGGAATGGTTGCCCGCTACGGTGCGACCAATCCCGCGCTTGCTGATCGTGCGGATGACCTGACGCGTGCGTTTGTCCATGCTGATGAGCTGGCCCAGGAGCTTGTCGAGTTGGTTGCCGAGGACGTTCGTGCCTATGGGCAGGTGTCCGCGGCGTACGGTATTCCGCGTGACGATCCGGCTCGAGCGACCGCGATTCAGGATGCGCTGCATGTGGCCGCTATGCCGCCGTATCGCATTATGGATGCCTGCGGGCGTGCGCTGGCGCTGCTCGAGGACATGGCCGACAAGGGTTCGCGTCAGCTGCTGTCCGATGTGGCGTGCGGCGCCGTGTTCTGCCGTTCCGCTATGCAGGGCGCGAGCTTGACGCTCTTTGCCAACACCACGTCTATGAAGGACCGGGCGCGCGCCGAGGAGCTCGAGACCGCGTGCGATGAGCTGCTGGACACGTGGTTGCCGCGCGCCGATGCGCTGGCGCGCCGCGCCGCCGACGCTGCAAGGAAGAGGGGATAGCCATGGCTGAACTGCTGAAGGGCGCTCCCGTCGCCCGCGCGCTGACTGAGGAACTTGCTGCTCGCTGCGCAGCCCTGCGCGAGCGAGGCGTTGTTCCGACGTTGGCTATCGTGCGTGTGGGTGAACGCGAGGAAGACCTATCCTACGAGCGCGGTGCGCTCAAGCGCTGCGAGAAGGTTGGCATTGAAGCTCGCCGCGTTTTGCTTCCCGCCGATGTTTCTCAGGTCGAGCTGTTGGCGGCCATCGAGGACATCAATGCCGACCCCGCTGTTCATGGCTGCCTTATGTTCCGCCCGCTGCCCGCCGGCCTTGATGAGGATGCGGTTGCCGCAGCGCTCGATCCTGCCAAGGACGTTGACTCCATGACGCCGGCTTCGCTGCTCACCACGCTTTCGGGGCGCGGCGAGGGTTTTGCCCCCTGCACAGCCGAAGCCGTGCTTGCTTTGCTGGATCATTACGGCGTTGAGCTGGATGGAGCTAAGGTTGCTGTGGTCGGGCGCTCGCTGGTGATCGGGCGTCCCGTAGCCGCCATGCTTACGGCGCGCAATGCGACCGTGACGACGTGCCATACGCATACGCGCGACCTTGCTGCCGAGTGCCGTGCTGCCGACATTGTGGTTGCCGCCGTTGGACGCGCGCGTACGATTGGCGTGGATGCCGTTCGCGAGGACCAGACGATCATCGATGTTGGCATTAATTGGGACGAGGCCGCTGGCAAGCTGGTGGGTGACGTCGATTCTGATGCTGCGGAGCCGGTCGTTAACGCCATCACGCCCGTGCCGGGCGGCGTGGGCGCTGTGACGACGGCGATCCTCGCCAAACACGTGATCGAAGCGGCCGAGCGTGCATCGAAATAGGCGTTTTGGGCTGTTTGAGGGGTTAGTTCTATACCCCGTGGACAAAAAATGCCAAATATGAGTACTGTTGCCAAGATAGTCACATATATTTTAGGTCAAATAGGCTCTCTAACGATATTTATTATCGATAGAGAGCCTATTTTATTGGACCTATGAGGAATTACATCATCTAATTTTTGAACAAATATAGGCTTTCGACACCCATGCGTAGCAAAATTGCTGTTACTAAATTGGTGACAGTACTCATATTTGGCATATTTTGACCACAGGGGTTGCCAGCGCCGCGGTTTCGCCCTTTCTGCGCCGAAGCGATACACTGTTATCGTTTGATTTCTTCGCTCAAGGAGGATGCGCATGCCGTGCACAACGATTTTGGTTGGTAAGAACGCGAGCTACGACGGGTCGACGCTGGTTGCCCGCAATGAGGACTCGTCCAACGGGGTGTTTGAGCCCAAGCGCATGCGCGTGGTGCATCCCGACGAGCAGCCGCGTGTCTACACGAGCGTTCTGAGCCACCTGACCGTTGAGCTGCCCGACAATCCCATGCGCTACACGAGCGTCCCCGACGTTGTCCCGGGTCACGGCATCTGGGCCGAGGCCGGTTTCAACGAGCTCAATGTGGGCATGTCCGCAACCGAGACGCTTACCACCAACGAGCGCGTCCGCGGCGCCGATCCCCTCGTGGACTACGTGCCCGCCAAGGGCAACGAGGGCGACGAAGGCTATGTTCCGGCGCAGCCCGGCGGTTTGGGCGAGGAAGATATGGTGACCCTGGTGCTGCCGTATGCCAAGTCTGCCCGCGACGGTGTGCGCATTCTGGGCGACCTGCTCGAGCGCTATGGCACCTACGAGAACAACGGCATCGCCTTTAGTGATGTGGACGAGATCTGGTGGCTCGAGACCATCGGCGGCCACCACTGGATTGCCAAGCGCGTGCCCGATGACGCCTATGTGACCATGCCCAACCAGCTGGGTATCGACAGCTTTGACCTGGACGATGCCGAGGGCGCTCAGGTCGGCCACATGTGCTCCGCCGACCTGCGCGCCTGGATGGCCGAGTGGCATCTGGACCTGACGCTGGGCGTCGAGGGCGACGGTCCGGCGACGGTCTTCAACCCGCGCGAGGCCTTTGGCTCGCACAGTGACAGCGACCACGTCTACAACACGCCGCGCGCCTGGTACATGCAGCGTTGCCTCAACCCCAGCGATGTGTGGGACGGCCCCGAGGCCGACTACACGCCCGAGAGCGACGACATCCCCTGGAGCCGCGTGCCCGAGCGCAAGGTGACCCTCGAGGACATCAAGTACGTGCTTTCGAGCCACTACCAGGGCACGGAGTACGACTGCTACGGCAGCAAGGGTACGCCCGCCACACGTGGCGCCTATCGTCCCATCGGCATCAACCGCAACAGCCAGCTTGCCGTGCTGCAGCTGCGCCCCTATGCGCAGCCGGCGTATCGCGCCGTACAGTGGATGGCGTTTGGCTCCAACTCGTTTAACGCGCTCGTGCCGCTGTATGCCAACGTCGAGACCATGCCCGAGTACTATGCCGACACGCAGGCTCGCGTGACGTCCGAGAATTTCTATTGGGCAAATCGTCTGATCGGTGCCTTGGCCGATGTCCGCTTCCATGAGTGCGGTCGCGCGGTCGAGGATTATCAGGAGAAAGTCGGTGGCATGGGCCACAAGCAGATTCACGACGTTGACGCTGCCGTTGCCGCCCTGTCCGAGGCCGAGGTACCTGCCGAGCTCGCCCGCGCCAACGAGGCATTTGCCGAGCTCGTGCGCGTGGAGACCGATGCCCTGTTGGGCAAGGTGCTCTACACCACGAGCTGCGCCATGAAGAACTCCTTCGCGATGAACGACAACGTAAGGTAAAGACAACCTTGCAACGAGCGAGCGGGACAAACGCCGTCAAAGGCTTTGCCCCGCTCGATTTCTATCTTGGCAGTAAAACGATTTTGTGTCGTTCGCCCAATCTTGGGTACAAGAAGGCCAATGCAGTTGTTCATGATTGGAGCCAACCATGGTTATGAAACTCGATCAGCTTGTTAACGGTGCCATCAACGTGGGCTTCGGCGCCGCCGCCGTTGCCGTCGAGGGCAGCAAGAAGGTTCTCGACGACCTTAACACCAAGGGCGAGCAGGTGCGCAAGGACGCAGGCGCCCCCGGTATCGCCCGCAGTGTGTCCGACATGTTCGAACAGGCCGGCGGTACCATCTCCGATCTGACCGAGCGCTTGGGCATGCAGGGCGAGACCGCGGCCCAGCGCGTGCTCGACGAGCTCATTCTGGCTCGCGTCCGCGTCATGACAGCCCCCGAGCGCACGGCCTTCCTGGCCCATGTGCGCGACATCGTCGATTCGGTCGAGGACAACGTGACCTCGGTGCCCGTCGAGTCCGTTGAGCCCGACGATGCGAAGGATACCGAAGAGGCCGAGTAGCAGCGCAGATGGCAGATTCCACCACCGATTACAACAATCTAGATCCCTTGGGTGACGAGGCAGCGGTTGTCGATGAGGTCGACGCCGCCGTCTCGGGCGCTCGCAAGAAGCCGCGCGCTGTCGATATGGTGCCAGAGGAGCCCGACGCGATGGCGCCGGACGAGGAATACCAGCTCACGCCGGCGGGTCGTCGCGAACGCATCGGGCAGATTGTTCGCCTGGTCAAAAAGTACCGTGTGTGGGATAACCTCACGCCGGTTCGTTTGCGCCGCCTGCTCGAGGAACTCGGCCCCATGTTCGTCAAGATGGGGCAGATTCTGGCCAACCGGTCCGAGATTCTGCCGCAACGCTTTTGCGACGAGCTGCGTCGTCTGCGCTCCGACGTGGAGCCGGTGCCGTACGAGGTCGTACTCAGTTGTCTGGAAGAAGAATACGGCCTGCGCCTGGGGGAGATGTTCGATGCGATCGACCCCAATCCGCTTGGTAGCGCATCGCTCGCGCAGGTGCACCGCGCTCGTCTGGTGACGGGCGAGGACGTGGCCGTCAAGGTGCAGCGCCCCGGTGCGCAGCAGGTTATGGCACAGGACATCGATATCATCCGCTCGGTGGTGCGTATCGTTTCCAAGTTCGTCAACACCGATCAATTTGTTGACCTGCACGGCGTAGTCGAGGAGTTGTGGACCTCGTTTCGCGAGGAGACCAACTTTTTGGCCGAGGCCAAAAACCTCAACGACTTCTACGAGTTCCATAAGAGCGTTCATGGCGTGACGTGTCCTAAATCCTATCTGGACCTGTGCACCGAGCACGTGGTGGTTATGGACTACGTCGACGGCATTTCGATCGCCGATCCTGAACGCTTGGTGGCCGAGGGCTATGACTTGGAAAAGATCGGTGCCGCAATCGTCGAGGACTACTCGACGCAGGTGCTCGACGACGGCTTTTTCCATGCCGACCCGCATGCGGGAAACATCATCCTCAAGGACGGCATTGTCTACTTTATCGACTTGGGCATGGTCGGACGCATGTCGAGCCACGATCGCGGTATCGTAAAGGACATGATTTTCGCCGTGGCCGAGGGTGACGTGCCCAAGCTCAAGGATTCGCTCATGCGCTTCGCCGTGACGCGTGGCGACTCGGCTGAGCTCGATCATTCGGCCTTTTTGTCCGATCTTGACTTTATCGTGGCTGACTTTGCGGGCCTTGACCTTAAGGACCTAGATATCGGCGAGTTTTTGACCTCGCTGCTCAATCTGGCGCGCAAAAATGACGTTGAGCTGCCGAGCGTGGTGACGATGTTCGCCCGCGGCATGGTGACGCTCGAGGGTTTGCTGACCGAGTACATGCCCAACGTCAACATGATCCAGATCATCCAAACCCACATTAAAAACGAGAAAAGCACCTATGCGCGCGTGCGCGACATGGGGCGCGATCTTGCCGCGAGCAGCTATCGCGCGGCAAAAGGCTCGCTCGAGGCGGCCGAATATTTGGGCTTGGCTTCGCGTATGCTCACGCGCGGCCAGCTTAAGGTGAACACGCAGATCATGAGCAGCGATAAGGCGCTGCGACAGCTGGGCGGAATTATCGACCGCATGTCGATGGCTATCGTGATCGCCGGTCTGTTTATCGGTTCGTCGGTGGTGTACTACGCGCGCATCGAGCCGGTTGTCCTCGGCATTCCGGTCATCGGCTTCTTTGGCTACGTGAGCGCGCTGGTGCTGGCGCTTATGCTGGGTCGCAATATCTGGCTCAACAGCCACGGCGGCAAGCACTAGAGGCTGCGGCCGTCACCGCATTCTCCTATCGCAAACAATAGCTTTTACCTTGGGCTTCGCCTGCGTGCGAGGCCCTTTTGCGTGATACCATACTGACGGTAATAATCGATGGCCTAGATGGTGGTGCGGAGACGCACGAATGCGCGGTTTTCCTGCGCGTTTGGGAGAATCGGGGTGCAAGTCCCCGGCTGTACCAGTAACCGTAATTCCTCTTGGCTCGGGATGTTCGCGTCGCAGATCGGACGGCGCGCCTGAGCCGTTAAGGTTAAGTCGGATCGCCTCCCATCTTGCATGCGGCTGCGGCGTATGCTGCCGGTGTGCATAGGGCTCTGGAGGGAAGAGAGATCCCGATGGGGGAACTCGAGCGCAACATGCGCGATGACGTGGGGCAGCCTCAAGGCAACGCTCCAAGTACAGACAATGGGGGACAAATGGATATGTTTGAGGACGAGCGCGAGCGCGCCTCGTTGCATCGCCGTGGCGCGATTGCACGCGGTGTAGCCAAGCGCGGCCTGGTGGCATTCCTGGCCTTCGCGATGGCCTTTGGCACCACGCCGGCTCAGTTGTGGGCCGAGGGCGCCGAGGGCATTGCCGAGGCCGTGGCTCAGGCTGCGACGCCGGGCGAGGGCACGGGTGCCGCGGACGGTGCTGCCGAGCAGAGCGGCGCCGAGGTTTCGGATTCCGGGAGCGCGCCTGCAGCTAGTGCAGCCATAACAGAGGCAGCAACTGGCGACGAAGGCTCGGCGACGGGGGAGAGCCCTGCTACGAGCGAGCAGTCTTCGACGGCATCCGCTGGCCAAGCAGGATCTGCCGCCGCGGCTGCCGTTCAGACGGAGAACCCGACAGAAACTGGCGATGTCGCCAAGAAGCAAGTCGAGGTCTCGTTCTCGATTATCGGCACCGATGCCGACGGCAAGGCTCAGACCTGGGTGGCGCCTACGCAGCTCAAGCTCGACGAGGGCGCGACGGCTGCGGATGCCTTCATTAAGCTGCAGGAGAAGACGGGCTTCAAGGCGAAGTACGAACCGAACACGGCATACGGTTTCTACCTCGAAAGCATCACGTCCCCGAGCGATGGCCGCACGCTTGCCTTCGATCCGGCGACTTATGCCTACTGGCAGCTGTTTGTCGACGGCGCGTCTTCCTCGGTTGGCGCGAGCGGCGTCAAGCTCACCCAGGGGCAGAAGATTGAGTTTGCCTATACGGCTGGTAGCTCGTCCCCTGTCGTTAAGGACCAGGTTGCCGCAAATGTGACCGTCATTGGTCGCGATGCCCAGGGCAAGACTCAGACTTGGGTCGATAACGCGCAGTATGTGGTGACGTCCGGCTCGAACGCACTTGACCTTACGAAGGTCGCGCTCGAGGCGAATGACATCGATGCCGTTGTTGCGGGCTCCTTCATTCTGAGCCTTAAGTACAACGGCGTTGAGCTGGGTAAGCCGCTCGATTATTCGACCTATTGGCAGCTGTTTATCAACGGCAAGTCGAGTGACTATACGGCGGACAATGTCACCATCCATGCCGGCGATACCGTCACGTGGTTCTACGGTGGCTGGGGCGACCAGTTGCCGTCCGATTCTGTCCATGCTTCCGTTCAGGTGCTTGGCAAGGACAAGGACGGCAAGCAGCAGGTTTGGGCTTCGACGGGTCAGACGAGTCTCAAGGCGGGCTCTACTGCCAAGGATCTCCTTGAGCAGACCGGTCTTACTCTCGATGCTAGAGAAGAGCCTTGGGGTTGGTACCTCAGCGGCATTACCTCGCCGCTTGACGGTAAGATCTATGAGTATGATCCTGCGACCAAAAGTTATTGGCAGTTCTATGTAAATGGCAAGTTCGCCCAGGTCGGGGCCGGCAACTACGAGCTCCAAGAGGGCGATGCCGTCACCTTTATGTATGGTGCTGACGCCGATGCCCTTCCTGGCCAGGTTCTTGGGTCTGTCGATGTTATCGGTCCCGATGCCAACGGCAACAATACTCGCTGGGGCTCGGCAAGCAACGTTTCTCTGCCCGAAGGCTCTACGGCTCAGGACCTTATTGAGGCGGCTCTGAAGGCCAAGGGCGTTACGTACAACGGCTCCCAGAGTGGTGAGTACTGGTTCCTCAATTCCATCAACTCGCCGTTCGATCACAAGCCGTATGCCTGGGATGCTGCGACCAATAAATCTTGGCATCTGTATATCAATGGAGAGCCCTCCTTACTCTGCGCCAACCAGATTACGCTCAAGAGCGGCGATAAGGTTACGCTTGCCTATACCACCGACGATTCGCCCATGCCCGATCCCGACAAGATTGTCGTGGACCCGAGTGCGACGACTCCTGATTGGGATGCCGAGTGGGCCGGCTACGGCAACAGTGGCAACGGTTCGACCGTAACGGATGCCAAGACGCCTGCGCAGGCCGCTGGTCTTAAGTGGGCCTTCGATTGGAAGGCCGAGTCTGGCCAGCAGTATGCCAACTGCAGCGAGCCTGTCATCGCTAACGGCTTTGTGTACATCGCGACCGAGAACGAGCTCATTAAGATCGATTCGTCCACGGGCAAAAAGGTTGCCTCTGCGCCGCTTGCCTCCAAGGTGAGCTATACCTCTCGTCCGATCTATACCAATGGTCTTATCATCGTTCCGCTCAACGGCGGTGCGGTCCAGGCGATTACTGCAGACAAGCTGATCTGCAAGTGGCTGACGCCTGGTTTGACGGACTTGACGCAGAGCTCCTGCACCGTCGTTTCGGACGGCGAGTACGTCTATGTAGGCTCGGTCGATATTTCGTATGACGAGAATTACAACGCGACCTACGGCAACGGCTCCTTTGCGCGCATTAAGATTGCCACGGGCGAAGTTTCTTGGCAGAACATCGACCCTGCCGAGGGCTATTACTGGACTGGTGCTGCGCTGACGGATAAGTACGCCATTGTTCCTACGAGCGCGGGCACGCTTAAGTGCATTGATAAGACGACGGGCGATGTCGTTTCGACTATGAAGCTCGGCGCTCTCGCGAACGCCGACTGTGTCGCCGATCCGTCCAATGGTTCGACCTTCTATCAGATGACGCACGATGGAAAGCTCCATGTGATTTCGCTTTCGGCGAAGGGCGTACTAAGCGAGCAGAAGACGGTCGACCTGGGTCTTACTAATAACATGAGCGCACCGGCGGTGGCTGGCGAAAACTTGATTGTCGGCGGACAGACGGCTACTGGCTCTGCTCTGGCTCTCTATAATCTGAAGACCGGTAAGACCACGATGGTCACCGCTGCTGACGGTAAAGAACTGCCGGCCGGATTTAACGGTATTGCTGCTACTCCGCTGGTGAGTGTTCAGGGCGGCAAGACCTATGTGTACTTCACCGTTAACAGCGCGGATAGCAAGGATTACGCCAACTACTCTGCTGGTGGTGGCGTGTATCGCTATACGCTCGGCGATGCAGAGGCGACGCAGATTTATGATGCGGCTGGCCATTACCAGCACTGCGACTCTCCGGTCATTGCCGATGCATCTGGCAACCTGTACTACATCAATGATTCGGGTACTCTGTTCAAGCTGGGGGCTGTCGAGTCTTGGACGGTTGCCTTTAATTCCAACGGCGGGTCTGCTTGCGACACTAAGTTCGTTGCTACGGCCGACGGCAAGCTGGTCAAGCCGGCCGATCCGACGCGCGATGGCTACACTTTCGGCGGTTGGTTCACCGATGAGGCTTGCACGCAGGCGTATGACTTCAGTACGCCGGTGACGGCCGATCTGACACTGTATGCCAAGTGGACCAAGAATGCCGTTAACCCTGGCGGCAATGGCGGTTCTGGCACTAATGGTGGCAACGGTGGCGCTGGCAACGGTTCCGGTGCTGGCACGGGCACGGGTTTCGGCTTCGACACGAAGGGCCAGCAGGCCGGCGGCGCTATCGCCCCGGGTCATAAGCCGACGACCAAGACGACGGTGTCGACCAAGACCGAGACCAAGGACAACAAGTCCGACAAGAAGGACACCGATAAGTCCGATAAGAAGGACGAGAAGAAGTCTGACAAGAAGTCTGACAAGAAGGACAACAGGTCCGACAAGAAGTCCGATTCCAAGTCTGATACGGGTGCTGCTTCCACGACCACTGCTAAGAAGTCCTCTAGTGCTTCCGAGCAGGAGACTGGCACCAACCCGCTCGCCATTGTTGGCGTTGCCGCCGGCGTCATCGGTCTCGCCATCGTCGGCGTGTTCGTGTTCACCAAACGTCGGTAGGTGAGGGCTGTGTCCAATAAATCCAAGGACGCTGACCCCAAGCAACCAGATTCCTCGTTTATCCAGCTTGATGATGCAAAGCAAAAGGGCGCCGCTTCGGCGGCGTCCGCCCCACGGCGTAAAGCGCTCCTTGGCGTTCTGACTGCCGCGTGCGCCATTCTGATCGTCGTCTCGCTGGGCTTCGTCCATCCTTCCGAGAGCGGCGCCTGGTCCATCGACTGGATCATTCAGACCGTGACGGGGGAGAGCGTCGTCACCAAGGACACCAAGGCGTCTGGCTCGACTACGACTTCGGGCGAGGCCAGTTCCGAGAGCTCCAAGTCATCGAATGATGCAAAAGACGAGTCCAAGGGTTCGAACGACGCCAAGGACGATTCCGAGTCTTCGGACAAGGAATCGAATAAAAGCTCGGATAGCAAGAAGTCTGGAGATAAATCCGCTGCCCAGAATACGGGAGCCGGCGATACTTCCAATGTGTCTGGTGGTGCTTCTTCGGGCGGCGGTCAGTCGTCTGATGGAGCCTCCAGCTCTAATGGCGGAAGCGCTCCCTCGGGCGGCCAGGGCGGCTCGCAGGAGTCCAACTACGTTACGGTGACGGTTTCGGTCACATCGAGCGCCGTGGGCAATCCTGTGTCTTCTGGCGGCACCTTTACCTTTAACGAAGGCGCCACCGTTTACGATGCCCTGTGTGCGCTGGGCCTTTCCGTCAACGCACATGGCTCGTCGTACGGCACGTATGTCTCCGCGATTGGTGGTTTGGCCGAGAAACAGTACGCCGGCACGAGCGGCTGGATGTACTCCGTCAACGGCACAACGCCCATGACGGCCTGCAGCAACTACGTTCTCTCCAACGGCGACAACGTGGTCTGGTATTACGTTACAGGCTAGAGGCTTCGACATAGTGCGCCAGACGGGCGGTTCGGACAGACATCCGGGCCGCCCGTTTTTCAAGTGAATGGGACTGGGTCGCCGGGTCTTTCGGCAAACAAAAAAACCGGTTGGAATGGGAATTCCAACCGGTTATACATTCAAGCAAATAGCGAATCGACTACGACCGTGCGCCCTCGAGAAAGAAGCGACGGCTGAAGTAGTTGTACCAGGTGACAAGGAACGTGGCGATGGCCTTCATGGCCTGGTAGCCGATGCTCAAAAACGTGACGCCCACAAACATGTACAGGTCGTTGAGACCCAGACCAATCACCGACAGGATGGTGAAGATCGTGAACTCGCGCTTACGGCTCATGCCCTCGCGGTGGTCGAACACGTACTTCATGCTGAGCCAGTAGTTGACCACGACGGACGTGATAAACGAGAGCGTGGTACTCATCAAAAAGTCGAGGTGGAACAGCTCGACGAGCGCAATGAGCATGCCCCAGTCGATGCCAAAGGAGATAAGACCCACGACAGCGAACTTGAGGAACTGCTTGGTATGAGGTTGTGCCAGTGCCTTGCGCACGCAATCACATCCAATGCGTTGATGAATCGAGCAAAGAGTTACTTTAGAGCTTTTGCATGGGAAACGTAAGGTCTTTGGCAAGAACTATACGAACTCGTCAAATTTGCAAGAGACAATCCGCAAACGTTGTAAATCCTTCCGTAAACGAGCAAGGCCCGCGAACGACGCAGCGCCCGACGCACGTCGTCCGTGGGCCCCGTAGTGCAACGAGGAGGCCGAGCTACTTGGTCTCGTCGCCCTCCAGGAAGATCTTTCGGGTCACAAAGTTGTAGACCATGACCAGCGCGGTGGCGCAAATCTTGGCGATATTGGCCTCGAGCCCCAGGCCGGCGTTGAGCGCCAGCACGATGCCGTCGTTGAGTGCCAAGCCAATAACGGACAGCACGACAAAGATGATGAACTCGCGGCGGCGACTCATGCCCTCCTTGTGCGAAAACACGTACTTCATGCTTGCGAGGTAGTTAAAGATGAGCGAGACGATAAAGCCGCTAGTGTTGGCGATCAGGATGTTAAGGCCCAGACCGTAGTGGAGCAGATTCATGATGCCAAAGTCGATGACGGTGGCAATGACGCCGACGACGCCAAACTTCATGATCTGCGCAAGGAGCTTTTGCATGGTACCTGCCTTAGGGTGGCGCCGCAGCGCCGCGGGGATGACAAACTCAGCAAGTTTAGCCAATCCCCGCGGGTGGAGCTAGGCGCGCTCCTCGATAGCACCGTTTCTATATGCATCGAGCAGTTGGCGTAGGTCCTGGATCTGGCTGCGGATTTTGGCGCCGGTATCGGTGTCGCTCACCATGCGGCGGCGGTCGGCCTCGTCAAAGCGGTTGGTCTCGCTTTCGATATCGATGTTGCGGGTGAGCGCCTCGGCAACGGTGGTAAAGGCCTGGTGCGACTTGAGGCGGCATCCTCGCGAGCTCGAGATGAGCGTGTAGCCGGCGATGCCCGTTTTGGGGTGGTAGGCGCGACAGAAACCGCCGTCGATGACCAGCAGCTTACCGTTGGCGCGGATGGGCTGCTCGCCCTTGGTGGTCTTGACCGGGGTGTGGCCGTTGATGATGTGCCCCGTCGGCGAGCACGCCATGGGGGTGACGCCAAACTCGCGCATGATGTCGTCGCAGACCGAGGGCGACTTGGTAAGCGTAAAGTACGGGTCCATCGGCTCGACCCACGTGCTCTTGTCGGCAATGTAGGCGCGCTCGAAGGTGCGCACCACGCGTCCGCTGGCGGGTGAGTTAAAGCCGATCCACAGGTACCACATCCAGTCGAGGGCATCGCGGTCGCCGACGCGCCAGGCGCGGCGGGCGATATGGTCGCAAAAATCAAAATAATCGCGACCGGCGTGCCAGGTACCCAGGCAGTTCATGCTGCTAAAGGTGCCGTCTTCGTTGAGCGGCACGCAGCCGTGGAAGAGCAGATTGCCGTTGGCGACCTTATACATGGAGCCGTGGGTATAGAGGAAATCGATGTGGCGATGTAGGTGATCGGCGGTGACAAACTCGGACACGAGCTTGTCGATGATGTGCTGCTCCTCGGGTGTGAGCGTGTAGGGGTCCGCCGGATCGACGGTGGGGAAGTCGTTGGTCGTGAGCGGCCATACGCTGCCGTCGGCGAGGGTGACCGTGCCGGCGTCGTGATCGACCTTGTCGAGCAGCAGGCGGTCGGCCATGTCGAACTCCGGATGACGCTGGATAATCTGGCCCTCGAGCTTAAAGAGCAGGACGTTGATGGCTTTGATCAGCGGGCTGATGGGCTCGCCGGCGATATAGGTGGCGTCGGCGAAGGCGACAAGCTCGCGCAGCGAGATGCCATAGTCGTTTTCGAGAATCTCGTAGTTGTCGTAGCGCAGGTTGTTGCGCAGCACCGTGGCGATGCAGGCGGGCTCGCCGGCAGCGGCGCCCATCCACAGCAGGTCGTGATTGCCCCACTGGATGTCGAGCGAATGGTAGGTGAGCAGGCGGTCCATAATCTTGGCCGCGCCGCCGCCGCGGTCGAAGATGTCGCCCACCAGGTGCAGGTGGTCGACGGCCAGGCGCTTGATGAGCGAGGCAAGCGACTCGATAAAGTCGTCGGCGCTGGCGGTCTCCAGAATGGACTCCACGATGCGCTCGTGATAGCGCACGCGATAGTTGTTCTCGTCCGGATGCGTGTGCAGCAGCTCGTCGATGATGTAGGCGTAATCGCGCGGGATGGCCTTACGCACCTTGGAGCGGGTATAGCGGCTCGAAAGCGAGCGGGCAACCACAATGAGTTGGTTGAGCATGGTCTTGTACCAGGTGGGCGAGTCCTCGTGCTGGCTGCGGACCAGCTCGATCTTCTCGCGCGGGTAGTAGATGAGCGTGCACAGCTCGCCCTTTTCGTCAAAGGTGAACATGTCGCCAAAGATCTCGTCGACATGTTCGCGTACGACGCCCGAGCAGTTGTTGAGGATGTGCATGAAGGCTTCGTATTCGCCATGCAGGTCGCTCATAAAGTGCTCGGTGCCCTTGGGCAGGTTGAGGATGGCCGAGAGATTGATGATCTCGGTAAACGCGGATTGCTCGGTGGGGAACTGTCTCGACAGCAGGCGCAGATACTTGAAGTCTTGCGGATTGCGATCGAATGCGACCATGAAACACCTTCCGATATGGTTGGTAAAACTGATAAAACAGCGTCAAGCGTTTATCAGTATGCGCCGGCTTTGTTTCGATTTTGCGCCGGCGGCTGAATTGTTGGCTGAACGGTTTGGTAAATCGATTTAGTTGAGGTAGATATGGCGGTTGAGTGGAGACGAAGCGGGTGATTTTGCCCACGTTGGCCCATGGCGGGGATGAGGATGTTCATGATAAAGATATTCAATACAAACGGTTCGCATTGGTAAATAGTGGACATTTGTACCGTATTCACGCTTGCTGTGCGATAATTTGCGCAGCAATGAGTAAGGAGCCTCATATGAGTGATTTTGTCCTGACCTGTGAATCTGCCGCCGACCGAACCCGTGAGTTCTTTGCGTCGCGCAATATCCCTGTCGTGGGTTTTCATTATGAGATCGACGATGTCGTCTATACGGACGATCTGTATCAGTCGATTACGCCGGACGAGTTTTTTGCCCAGATTGCCGCGGGTGCCATGCCCAAGACGTCTCAGGTGAGCGTGGGTGAGTATGAGGAGTTTTGGGAGCCGATTGTTGCCGAGGGTAAAGACGTGCTGCACCTGACGTTGTCGTCGGGTATTTCGGGCACGTATGGATCGGCCTGCGTTGCGGCGCAGATGCTCGCGGATCGCTATCCCCAAGGCGGCAAGGTGCGCGTCATCGATTCGCTGGCGGCGTCTTCGGGCTTTGGCCTGTTGCTGGAATATGCCGCCGACGTTCGCGATAGCGGCGCTTCGCTTGACGAGACGGCCGCTTGGATTGAGGAGCATAAACTCAACCTGCACCACTGGTTCTTCTCGACCGATCTGTCGAGTTACCTGCGCGGCGGTCGCATTTCGGCCGCGAGCGCGATCATCGGCACGGCGCTCAAGATTTGCCCGCTCATGACGGTCGATTGCGAAGGTGAGCTGGCGCCGCGTGAGAAGATTCGCACCAAGAAGCGCGCGATTTCCGAGATGGCTAAGACCATGTTGGCACACGTGCAGGACGGTGCGGATTATTCGGGTAAGTGCATCATGTCGCACTCGGCGTGCCGCGAGGATGCCGAGGCAGTTGCGGCGCTGATTGAGGAACAGGTTCCGCAGCTCAAAGGCAAGATTGAGATCAACAATATCGGTGCTCTGATCGGATCGCACACCGGACCTGGTACGGTGGCGCTCTTCTTTATGGGCGACAAGCGCGTGGATTAGCGTTCGTGCGCTGGCTGTCAGTTTTAACAGCTGCGCTTGTCACTCCTGACATTCGAAAACAGAAAAGGCCCGTCCCGTTGTTTGCGGGGCGGGCCAAGATGTTTTGCTAGCGTTTCTTTCCGCGGAAGAAGAAGCCGTGCAGCGAGGGCTTGAGTCCGCGGTTGGCGCGACGTTCCTCGATATGATCGTGGATCGAAGCGACGCGCTCGATGACCTCGTCGGGAATCGGCACGTCGGGATTCATATTCTCGACCTGGCTGACCTCGGCGGCGGCGACCTGGTCGATAATGGGCACATCGTCGCGCGAGATGACAGGCGTGGCGTCTTCCTTCATCTTGCGGTAGCGCTGCATCATGTCGGTCTGCAGCTGCTGGGCCGAAGGCGGCGTCCAAATGATGGCGTTGGCGCCGGCGGCGATGGTCTCACGGATGCTCTCGGGCGTCTTGCCGCCCGGTGCGATGAGCGGCAGGTTGGGATAGTGCTCGCGCAGCTCGCGCAGGACCTGGGGCGTGTTCTTGCCGGCCGCGATGTTGAGAATCTTGGCTCCGGCGCGCACCTTGGCGTGAGCATCGTCGTCGCAGCGAACGACCGTGGCGATGACGGGGATGTCGGCGATGTTGGTGATGTGCTCGACCATTTCGGCAGTGGCGGGGGAGTTGACCACGCAGCCCGCCGCGCCCTGCATCTCGGAGACGGCTGCCATCTGCACGGAGCGCTTACCGGTGGTGGTGCCACCGCCCACGCCTACGAAGACCGGGCACTCGGCGACGGTCAGCAGCGCCTGCGTAATGGCGGGCTGCGGCGTGAAGGGGTAGACGGCAAACACGGCGTCGGCATTGGAGTTGCGGATGACCGCCACGTCGGTGGTGTAGATAAGCGACTTGATGCGGCGGCCAAAGAGCGTAAAGCCGCTGGCCTCCTCGATCTCGTCGGGCATGCGGAGGGCCGCCTTGCGCAGACGTCCGTCGATGGGCAGCGGCTCCATGGGGAGCAGTCCGTTGGGGGTCACGGCTACCTGGGGCTCGGTGAACTCGTCTGCAAGCTCGACCTCGGAAAAATCGACCGAGGCGACGATGTCCTCGTGAACCTCGGCAGGAACATCGATGGGGGCTTGGTCGTTTGCCGTAGCCGGCGTGTCGAAGGAGCTGGTGCCGACAAAGGCGTCGACGCGCTCGTTTAGATCGTTGAGGGTATCCATGGAGGCTCGATTCTATGTGATGACGGCCGGCAGGGTGCCGGCAGCGTTGTACTTGCTAAATCGTTTGACGAGTTGATTTTTCCCCGCTGCGCCATCCGTTAGACCGAACGCTCGTCGAACGTGAAGGAGCTGTGGTGGCGGGTTTTGAGGTGCTATCTTAAATGTCCCGTTTAAAAGAGAGGTGACGCGGTATGGAATTAACAGCAATGTTGGGCTCGATTGGCCTATGCGTGGGCGCAATCGTTGCCGCCGCGGTCATCTATTTTGTGGTTACGGCCATTAAGGGCAAAAGAGCCGAGCGCAAGGAACGCGAGGCGCTTAAGCAGCACCGTGACCAGCAGGACAAGCGCGCACGGGAATAGCTTGTTGAGTTTTGAATCCGTGCGCTAGCCGCGTTTTCGGACCAGGGCGATGTAGAAGCCCTCAAAGTCGCGGCTGGGCGGGATGGTGAGCGTGCCGGGCATGCCATTGGTGATGGCCGATACCTGACCCGCGGCGATTGCCTCGGTGAGAGCGTTGGACTCGATGCGCGGCTCCTCGCCGGCATCCTGGGCGCGGCGTGCTTCGCTTTTGCTCGGCGTGCCGTCGAGGGGGATAAGCTCGCAGTCCATGTGCTTGTCGAGGGCCTCTTGCAGGGCATCCTCGTTTTCCTGCGGCAAGATCGAACAGGTCGAATAGACGAGCGTGCCGCCCGGTTTGAGGGCACCCATGGCGCGGTCCAGAAGCGCGCGCTGCGAGCGGGCGCACTTGCCGAGCAACTGCTCGGTGAGGCCGCGCAGGCTCTTTTCGTTGCCGCTGATGACGGTTCCCGTGCCGGTGCAGGGAGCGTCGAGCAGGATACGGTCAAAGCGGAAGAACTCGTCGAGCTCGCGTGCGTCGATACGCATGACGGGCACGTTTTTGGCGCCCTGGCGGTGGAGGTTGGACTCAAGCTTTTCGGCGCGGGGAATGCTCATCTCGCAGGCCGTGAGGTGTGCCTGGCCCTGGGTGAGGGCGGCGATCTGCGTCGTCTTGCCACCGGGGGCCGCGCACATGTCCAGGATGTCCTCGCCGGCCTGAGCGCCCAACACCAAAGGTGGCATCATGGACGACAGGCTCTGCAGGTAGATCTTGCCGTCACGGTAGATGTCGAGGTCCCACAGGTCGGATACCTGGGCCTCGGGCAGGATGAAAGCGTCCGGGTACCATGCGACGGGGCGGTGGGCGATGCCGGCTGCGTCGAGCGCGGCGGCGATGTCCTCGGCGGTCGCCTTGAGGGTGTTGGCGCGCAGCGTGACCGGGCGCGTGGCAGCGGCGCCAAAGCCTTCGATCATGAGCTGAGCATCGGCGGGTGCATAGGCGCCGGCGACCGTGTCGACCATAAAGCGCGGCAGGTCGGCGGCGGAGTGTTGGGCGGCAAGCTGGTCGGAAAGCTCGGTGGCGGCAAACTGCCTGAGCTTGAGCTCGGGCTTAACCTGCTTTTTCTGCTTACGACGACGCGGCTTGGACATCCGTCTTTCCTTCCCATTCCATTACATGTCGAGTGTTTAGTACTGGCTCTCGTGCTTGCTAAAGAAGTCGAAGCGCGGGGGCAGCGGCTTTACGCGGTGCTCGCCGGGCTTCTCGCCCAAGCTCTCCACAAACTCATCCGTGGAGGCGAAGATGTTATCCCAGCTAAAGAAGGCGACCGGGTCGATGTCGAAGTACTCGCAGATGAGCTCGCAGCCGGCAGGGACGATGCCGTGCATGAGCACGGTCGCCACGCGCAGCTCGGTAAAGGCGTCGACGAGCGCCTGCGTCATTGCGGCGTTTGCCTCGTTACCCTCGAGCTTGTTGGCGGCCTTGGAAGCGTCGCTCCAGCGCTTGTTGGCGGCACGCAGGTAGTCGTCGCACACGGCGAGCGCGCGGTGCGTCTCGAACTTGTACATGGCCTGCTCAAAGGCAAGGGCAGCCTGCTCGGCGGCTTCGACCACAGTGGCGGAGGCGGCGCCGGCGGGGATGCAGCCGTTGCGATAGGGGCTCTCGTCGCCCTCCTTGATGGCGACGCCGTAGAAGCAGCTGCGGGCCAGGCGGTTGAAGACGCCGGTCAAAAGGGCGCTCTCCTTAAGGGCCGGATCGATAACGCGCTTGTCGTCGCAGGCACGCACCTCGTTGCCGTCCTTGTCCTTGCCGGTCACACGCGTGTCGTATGCCTTGGGACTAAAGCTCACCGGCTTCTCGGATAGGCCGAGCGACAGCCAGTGCGCGCGCATCTGCTCGCAGGTGTAGTGGTTGAGCAGGTCGTCTGCCGGCGGGGGAGGGGTCTGCGAGGACGAGCTCGCCTTTTTGCCCATGTAGAGCAGGTGATAGCAGGCGCTGACGGTGCTCTGCGTAAGGTCCCAACCCAGGGCCTCCCACATGGCGGTTTGCGCGATGCAGTAGAAATAGATGTTGTCCTGACCGATGAACTGGTAGATCTGCGCGTCGTCAGAGCACCACCAGTCGCGCCAGTCGAGCGAGCTGTGCTGGTAGGTGGGCGCGGGGACCTGCGTGGAATCGGCGGCGGGCTCGCCCATGAGGGCGGCATCCTGGGCGGCGACGCCCTCGGTCACGCCGGCGGCCTTGGCATCGCGTGCGAGCACGGTGCGAGTGTAGCTGATGGGCGCCCACAGGCTCTCGGGCCAGCACCAGCAGGTGACGTCGGTTACGCCGTCAACCTCAGGCACCGGAACGCCCCAGTCGATGTTGCCGGTGATGCGGAAGGGCACGAGCGCCTTGCCGCTGCGGAAGCGCACGCCGCCGTTGGCGAGCACCGCGTGGGCGTCGTCGCGCTCCTTCCAGCTGGGGAAGGTGACGGTAAAGCTGCTCTTGTTGCCCTCGGGCTCCAGCACGGTGTGCTCGGGGAGCTGGTCCTCGACGGCATCGAAGGCCTCGCGGAACTTGTTCTGGATGTAGAGCTGTGCCGGTAGCAGCCACTCCTCCATGGTCTTGGAGACCACGGAGCGAACCTGCGGGTTCTGGGCGAGCTTGGCGGTATAGGTCTTCATAAAGTCGAGGTAGGCCGGCAGGTCGAAGTAGAGGTTGTCGACCGGGCGCAGCTCGGGCACCTCGCCGGTGAGCTGGCTCTTGGGCGCGATGAGCTCCTCGGGCTCAAACTGGTGACCCAGGTCGCACTCGTCGGCATAAGCCTTCTCGGACTTGCAGCCCTGGATGGGGCAGCGGCCGATGACCTGGCGGCCGTTGAGGAATGTGCCGGCCTTGGCGTCGTAGAACTGCAGCGTGGAGCGCTTGGAGATGGTGCCCTGCTCGTGCAGGCGCTCGATAATCTCGGCAGTCACCTCGTTGTGGATCTGGGCCGCCGGCTCAAGGCCCGAGCCGCCGTAGATATCGCAGCTGATGTTGTAGTTGTTGAGGGTCGCGGCCTGGCGGGAGTGATTGGACTCGACATATTCGCCGATGGACTTGTCGTAGCCTTCGTTCTCCTTGAGCTTGCGGTAGCTCTCCATGATGGGCGAGCCGTAGCAGTCGGTGCCCGAGGTGAAGATGACGTTCTCGCGGCCCAGACGGTCGCGCAGGAAGCGGGCGAAGAAGTCGGCCGGGACAAAGACGCCACCAACGTGGCCAAAGTGAAGGCCCTTGTTGCCGTAGGGCTCGCCGGCGGTAACGATGGCGCGGCGAGGCCAGCTGGGACGGTCGTTCATGGAGTATTTGGATGCCATGGGACTCCTTCGCATATGGTGAGAGCGCGGCCGGGCGCGGGGCTCGGCGGCGCGGTGGTCAATTCGTGCATATCGTTCGACATTATCGCACATGCGGACGGGTACGTGGCAGGGGCGCTATCCTAAGATGCTATGAATGAGATTTCCAACATACATGCGTTTGAAGACGAGGATTTTCTGCACGCTTGCTTCGTGTGGGGGATGGTCGTAGTCGGCGTGTTTGCCGTGTGCCTGGTGCCGGTGTTTATGCTGCTGGGCGGGCCTGCAGACTTGGATGCTGCTGATGCGGGCGGCTGGACGGCAGTCGTGGGCTGGATAGTCGGCTGGGCTGCGGTCTCAATGGCGTCGTTTGCCGTGCACGAGCTGGTGCACGGTGTGTTTTTTAAGCTGCTGGCGCTCGCGAGTGCGCACGTGACTTTTGGAGCGAACCGTGAGACGTGCATGATCTATGCCTGCGCCGAGGGGATTGTGTATTCGCGCCGGCGGTACATGGCGGTTTGCCTGGCGCCGACGGTTGTTGTGACGGCGGCGTTTGCCCTGGGATTTGCGTTTTCGGGGTATCCGCTGCTGTGCTACCTGGCGGCTGGTTTGCACCTTTCGGGATGCACGGGCGACTGGTATTACGTGCGGACGATCCTGCGCGACCGCCGCATTGCCGCCTGCGAGGACACGTCCTTTGGCGTGCGCTTTTTCGGGTGAGGAGATGTTGATGAGGCCGTTGTTGTTGCACGCTTGCTGTGCGCCGTGTTCGCTTGAGCCGGTTCGCCTGCTGCGCGAGGAGGGGTTTGAACCCACGATCTGCTGGACCAACCCCAATATTCAGCCGCGCGATGAATGGCAGCGTCGTTTGGACGAGCTGCGCCGGTGGTGTGCCGATGGCGACATCGAGCTCATCGAGGCCGGGGAGGACCGCGAACGCTGGGAAACCGGCGTGGCTCCGTTGGGTGCCGATCGTCCCCGTCGCTGTCGCGCGTGCTATGCCTTGCGCTTGGCCGAGGCATGCCGCGTTGCCCAGGAGCGCGGGTTTGAATATGTGGGTACGACGCTCGCCGTATCGCCGTATCAGCTGTTCGATACCTGCAATGATGTGCTTGAGCGTTTGGCGGCCGCCCATGGGCTCACCCCGGTGATTCGCGATTTTCGCCCGTATTATCCCGAGGCTACGCGCCGTTCGCGCGAACTGGGCATGTATCGACAGAACTACTGCGGCTGCCGCTTTTCTGCTGTCGAGGCGGCCATGGACCGCGCCCGCATCCGCGACGAGCGCAAAGCCGCCAAAAAGTAGTTCTTTTAGGCTGGGACTTTGAGCTGTCTGCGCGGTACGGTCGTTTTTGGGAAAGTCGATTTAATTAAGCGTGTGATCGTGGCTCGCTTGATACCAAACGACGACTCCTATGATTCTAATCCTCCGTTTGTTAAACATCAGATCCGGACTTGCTGTTGCATATGAATGGGACGACAGCACAATCATGTCGTTTCCTTCTGCAAATCGCCTAATTACCGGTGTTTTACCGTCTGCGAGCGCCAATACAGCACAGCCGTTCCAGGGCTTTGCGGTGGTATCGACAAGCAGTAAGCTGCCGGGAGGGTAAATGCGGGACATTTCGTCGCCTTTGATTTTAACGAAAACGCTATGTGGGTGACGTTTGGCTACGTCTACAGGCGCGCAAGCATTTTGTTGGCCGTGCGTGATGCGGCGCTTTTGCGATTCGATATCGATGACGGGAAATGCGCCCTCCATTTCGTGGATAGCAGGGTCTTCGTCGGTGACGATTCTTTTATTTGCGAGCTTTACGGCCAAACCGTTTTCCTCGCCAACAAGTTCATCGCGGGTGCAACCGAAGAGCGCTTGTAACTTTTCAATATAGCGCTCACGGGGGGCATACCGACTTTTTTCCCAACGACAAACGGTCTCTTTAGATACCCCCAACATCTCTGCAAGTTGCGCCTGACCAAGATGCTCCATGGTGCGGAGTTTACGAATATTTGCCCCGAAGCCCATGGCTATAGATCCTCTCGCCACAGAGGGAGGCATAGACAGTTTGTGCCACCATAGCCTTTGGTGAGCTCGTCAATGGATAGCGGGAATAATTCCATTCCTGCTTTCTCAAGCGCTTCGTTGGTCCAAACGTTTTCTTCATATACGCATAGTTTTCCTGGCGAGAGCGCAAGGATAGACGTTGCGTTGTTCCGGCGTTCTCTTTCGTAGGCGGTTTGATTCCCGCCTCCGCAGTCAATTACTTTTATTGGTTCGCAACAGGCTGCAGAGAGTATTTCCGGAATCGTGCGATCGATAGGAGTGATCGTAAGGCCCCTTCCGGATCGTTTTAGTTGAATGCTGTATGCATCAACGGCATTGCATATCTCACGATCGATGAGGAACGCGTCGTGATCAATTCTACTTATGAACGTATCGAGGTGGATACGCAGCCCGTCAGAGGGGACTCGAATCGCAATTAGCTCGGTGGTCTGGAATTTATTTGAGGTCAGGAGCTCTTTGGCAAGTGACTCGACGGCGGCGGGTTCAGTTCGGTCAGAGATTCCAACTAATATTGTCTTAGCACTGATAACAATAATGTCTCCGCCTTCGATATGGTAACTACTCCTGTTCAAATCACATACTGGAGTTTCTCCCATGATCTTGTGGTGGGTGAATATCTGCCGGTATAAGGCGACCTCACGATCACGCTCAGGCCAATACATATGATTTAGGATGATGCCGTCTCCGACTACCACAGCAGGATCACGAGTGAAAAAAAGCGTGTTGAGGGGATTGACCAAGAGCGAGGCGGGATCAAATTGCTCGTGCACGAGCGCCCGTAGTGTTTCCGACTGGTTTGAACATAGCTCAGTGTCTCCAAAGCGAATGCCGTTAAGTACTATATTCACCAATTCCTGGGTGTTATTAGCGTTCTCAAACAACTGGGTTATTGTCTCGAGGAACTCTCTACCTGTTGCCCCGCTGCAACGGAGGTAGTCATCAATAAAATATTTAAGTGATTGGGGCTCAGTTTCAAGTGAGTCTTCGAGAAGGTCCCTAATTTCAATGGTTTCTACGCCATGCTTCTCAAGCAATTGAACCATGGAATCGTGCTCATACATTGCTTTGTCGAGGTCAAAACGACCGCTCCATTTTCGCAGGGAGAAAACTTGGCTGAAGTCGGCATCAGGGTAGTTTTGTGTTTCAGCTCCTGGTCGATGGACAAGTACAGCTTTTAAATGACCGATTTCATTTGTTACGTGTATGCCTTGCATGTCTGTCTCCTGTCCTGCTGGTTTTTATATAAGGCTAAGGCAGGTTCCTTGTTGTGTTGCGGAAAAGTTAAAAGACGTATGTAATTGACAAATAACATCAATTTTAATAATCAGATTGATTAATAACGTCACTTTAGCTGCCGTTCATAGGTGAAAAGCGACACGATGGCGATGGTTGGCCGACCACCGCTGAGCAACCTCATACATTTATGGTGCCAGCTGGATAGATGGGAAAAGGAATGAAGGAGGAGATATGGCAGCGGAAAGTTCGAAAGGCATCAAGCAGTTCAAGGTCCCGCACGTATATGCGATCATCTTTGCACTTATGGTCATCTTCGCTGTTCTCACGTGGATTGTTCCCTCTGGGTCCTATCAGCGTCAGGAGGTGAACGGTCGTGAAGTCACTGTCGCAGGTACGTATGAGCAGAGTGAAAAGACATATATTGACGAGGAAACCGGGGATGAAGTAGATCTCAGACAAGGCGTCTTCGATGTTCTTCAGGCTCCAACGCGCGGTATACAAGAGGCAATTGAGGTCGTTGCATTCATCTTGATTGTGGGCGGTTCGTTTCAGGTTATTACTAAAACGGGCGCTATCACGAGCGGAATGGGTCGTGTCGTTCGCCGCTTTAAGAACAAAGACATTCTAATTATTCCTATTGCGATGGTTCTCTTTGCATTGGGCGGAACGAGCTTTGGCATGGCGGAAGAAACTCTCCCATTTTTTGCGATCTTCATGCCAATTATGATGGCTATGGGCTTCGACTCGATGACGGCGTTCATGGTCGTGTTCGTTGGAGCGCGCACGGGTTACATCGCCTCAACGATTAATCCGTTTAATGTTCTCATTGCGCAAGGTATTCTTGGTATTCAGGGCAACCCCCAGCTGTGGCTGCGTATGATTGCCTGGGTTGTTTTGACCGCCGTTGCAATTACTTGGGTTGTCCTCTATGCACGAAGGGTAAAGAAGAACCCTGAGTCATCGATCACATTTGAGGATGATATCGCCAAGAAAGTCGAGTTCGCTGCCGATGAATCTGCCCTTGATGCGGAATTTACGGGTCGTCAAAAAGGCGTGCTTGCGGTATTTATCGCTGGAATGTGCCTTATCATCTGGGGACTTGTGACCCAGGGCTGGTATATGAACGAGATTTCTGCGGTCTTTTTGGCCATGGGCCTGTTGGCTGGTGTTATTGCGGGCTTTAGTCAGGACGTCATCGCTCAGGAATTTGTTGCGGGTATCGCTGACTTTGCTTTCTCGGCAATTGTCGTTGGACTTGCGCGTGGCATCCTTGTCATTGCCTCTGACGGCATGATCATCGATACCATCCTCAATGCGCTCGCCACTGGTCTGGGCGGCATCCCGGCGGTTCTCTTTACTACGCTTCTTTATGCGGTTGAGAACCTCCTGGCGATTCTGGTTCCCAGCTCATCTGGCCTTGCAGCACTGACCGCTCCCATTTTTGGACCTTTGACCGAACTCATGGGCCTTAATCCCGAGGCTGCCGTGTGGGCTCTCTCCATGGGTAGCGCGACGATGTCTTTGATCTGTCCTACTAGCGCCATTCTTGTAGCGGGTTTGGGCGTGTGCAAGATCAAGCTTGGCCAGTGGTGGAAGACCGTTTGGAAATTCTTCTTGGTCGTGTCGCTCATCAATATCGTATTCGTAGCAATCTCGGGACTTATTGCCCTGTAGGTTTCATAGCTGAAATGGAGTAACAGGAATGTCTAAAGGACTGAATGTACACAGCGAGATTGGTAAGCTCAAGAAAGTTGTGCTTCACCGCCCCGGTCGTGACCTTGTGAACGTAAAGGCAGAAGAGTTCGAGGATGTCTGGATTCACGACTGTTTCTATCTTGATGTGGCTCAAAAGGAGCATGATGCCTTTGCGGATCTGCTGAGGAGCGAAGGTGTTGAGGTTCTCTATATGGAGAAACTCGTTGCTGAAGCGCTGGATGCATGCCCCTCGGCTCGCGCTGAGTTTACCGATACATTTATGGCTGAGAGCGGGATTGTCAATCCTATGCTTGAGCAGGCTGTTCGTGAAAAGCTCGACGCTATTTCAGATTCGTATCAGTTTGTACTTGAGGCTATGGGGGGGTATCGTTATCGTGACCTTGAGCTGCCTCGCGTTTCGACTACGCTTAGTATGATGGATAATGAGGATGCGAAGCCCGATGATTTGGTGTTGAAGCCTCTTCCGAGTTCATATTTCTCTCGCGATCCTCTTGCTTCCGTGGGCAAAGGCGTTCTGCTTCACCATATGTATTGGAAACAGCGAGATCGTGAAGTGCCCTTCTATGAAGCGATTTTCAAATACCATCCCGATTATGCAGGGACTCCGATTTGGTACGACCATAAGAATCCCTGGCATATCGAGGGCGGTGATGTGCTTAACATTAACGCTCATACCTTGGCTATTGGAATTAGCCAGCGAACTGAGGCGGCTGCGATTGAGGAGCTTGCAAAGAATTTGTTCTGGGGATCTGGGAGTTCTGAGATCGATACCGTTTACGCTATTAAAATCCCCAACGGCTATGCTTACATGCATCTTGACACCGTTTGCACCATGGTGGATTTCGATAAGTTCACAGTTTATCCCGGTATTTTTGAGACCCTTCGTGTTTATCGTCTGACTCGTGGTGACTTTGAGGGAATGGTCGCTGTTCAAGAGATTGATGACACGCTTGAACATATTCTTGAAATGGCTACTGGCGTGGAGAAGGTGCAGCTTATTGAGTGCGGTGCCGGCGATATGGTTGAGGCATCTCGCGAGCAGTGGAACGACGGGTCGAACACTCTTGCCGTTGCTCCTGGTAAAGTCTGTGTTTACGAGCGCAATGTTGTCACAAATGATGAGCTCTACAAGAACGGTTTGGAACTTTTGGTCGTTCCCTCCGAGGAACTGTCCCGCGGTCGTGGCGGCCCGCGCTGCATGAGCATGCCCTTCTGGCGCGAAGATATTTAGTTGCAAATCCACTGTGATAGGAGATGGCGAATATGGGTGTTAATATCGCTGGGCGCAGTTTTCTGAAGCTGCTTGATTACACGACGGAAGAGATTGAGTATCTGCTTGAGCTTTCTGCTAACTTCAAAAGCATGAAGCGTGCCGGTGTTCCGCATAAATACCTTGAAGGCAAGAATATTGTTTTGCTATTTGAGAAGACTTCCACGCGTACTCGCTGCGCCTTCGAAGTTGGTGCACTTGACCTTGGTATGGGCGTAACTTATTTGGATCCGGGCTCGTCCCAGATGGGCAAAAAGGAGTCGATTGAGGACACGGCTCGCGTCCTTGGCCGCATGTATGACGGAATTGAATACCGCGGCTTTGAACAGGCGAAGGTTGAGGAGCTTGCTGCAAAAGCTGGGGTTCCCGTTTGGAATGGGCTGACTACTGAATTTCACCCGACTCAAGTGCTTGCCGATATTCTGACCATGCGTGAAGAGTTTGGAGAGATTAAGGGCAGGAAACTTACATTTTTTGGTAAGGCGGCCGGAAACGTCGCCGATTCGCTCATGGTCATTTGCGCTAAGCTCGGCATTAACTACTGTTCTTGCGGCCCAATCGGGGGAAATTCGGAGGGGGCTACATCCTATGATCCTGAACTCCTTGCAGAATGTAGTCGTATTGCGGCCGAGCATGGATCGACGATTACCATTACAGAAGATATTGAGGAAGGCGCTCGTGATGCCGATGTAATTTACACGGATGTTTGGGTTGGCATGGGTCAGCCCGCAGAGCTGTGGGAAAGCCGCATTAAGCTCATGTCGCCGTATCGTGTGACCGCTGAGGTGATGTCTATGGCAAAGCCCGAGGCGATTTTCCTCCACTGCCTTCCGAGCTTCCACGATACTAATACTACTGTTGGTGCCGAAATTGCTGAGAAGTTTGGAGTTGCCGAAATGGAAGTCACGGACGAGGTTTTTGAGTCCGATAAGTCTCGTGTTTTCCAAGAAGCGGAGAATCGCATGCATACGATTAAGGCGGTGATGTACGCAACGCTTAAGTAGCGGGGCGTTGAGAAATCAGTCGCAAATCTGTTTGCCATACTATATTTCTCTCAACAAGCTGATAGGATACAGGGGAGAATGATGCGCGCGTCAGTCGATTTTTTCGACTGACGCGCTTTGTGAAAGAGGCAAAGATGCGTACCGATGATTTTGACTATAACCTGCCCGAAGAGCTCATCGCCCAGGCGCCTGCCGAGCCGCGTGACTCCTGCCGCCTGCTGGTGGTGGATCGCAAAGGCTCCCAGGCAGGAACGCCGCTGGAGCATGGCGGCACCGTCGAGCACCGCATCTTCCGCGACATCATCGACTATATCGAGCCGGGCGATGTGCTCGTCATCAACAAGACGCGCGTGATGCCGGCCCGCCTGATCGGTCGCAAGGCAGGCTCGGGCGGCGTGGTCGAGACGCTGCTACTCAAGCGCCGCGAGGACGTTGACCCGCTGGGCCACGTTTGGGAGTGCCTGGTCAAGCCGGGTAAGCGCCTGAAGCCCGGTGCTCAGATTGAGTATCGCGCCGGTGGCGCCCATGCGCCCGAGGGCGCGCCCGTGGTGCTGACGGCCGAGGTCGTCGACTTTGTCACCGATAGCCGCGGCGGCCGTCTGGTGCGCTTTGAGCCGGCCGGTTGCAATGCCGCCGGCGAGCCGCGCACGCTCGACGAGGCCATTCACGCCGCCGGTCACGTGCCGCTGCCGCCCTACATTACCGATTACGAAGGCGATCCCGAGAAGTACCAGACCGTCTATGCCATGAAGGAGGAGCACTCGGCTGCCGCTCCCACGGCGGGTCTGCACTTTACGCCCGAGCTCATGGCGGCTATCGAGGCCAAGGGTGCGAAGTTTGCCGCCGTCGAGCTCGAGGTCGGTATCGATACCTTCCGTCTGGTGGAGGAGGACGACCCCACGCAGCACGTCATGCACACCGAGCGCTACCACGTGTCGCAGGAGGTGGTCGACGCCGTGCATAAGGCTAAGGCCGAGGGGCACCGCGTGATCGCCGTTGGTACCACCGCAGTACGCTCGCTCGAGAGCGCGTTTGACGCTGAGGCGCCGGTGTCCGACCCGGCCGTGACAGCGCGCTATTTTGAAGGCCGCGAGGACGGCGCCGACACGCTCGGCCGCGGCGACATCGTGGTGCGCGAGAACGCGACGACGCAGCTCTACCTCATGCCTGGCTCGACCTATCACGTGGTCGACGCGCTGATCACAAACTTCCACGTGCCGCGCTCCACGCTCATGATGCTTGTGAGCGCGCTTGCCACCCGCGACCAGATCATGGATGCCTACGCCGCCGCCATCGAGGAGCGCTACCGCTTCTTCAGCTTTGGCGACGCGATGCTCATTTTGTAGGTTACGGCGTTTTACAAACGCCGTAACCGGTCGACGCTGTGCGGGCCGCATTTGGACAATCTGACGTTCAACTTCAAGGGCGCGACCTTTGTAGTTACGCGGTTTTACCAAACCGCGTAACCAGTTGACGCTGCAAACCAGCCAGAGCGGCAATCTGCCTTTCAACTTCGGCGGCATGACCAGAAGGTCAATG